>JAWOFB010000043.1:0-13603 GCA_046482445.1 Ectothiorhodospiraceae bacterium
GCAAGGGCGCAAGCCGTATCGCGCCGCTGCTACCGTTGCCCGAGAGCCAGGTGGACGGCTGTCGCGGCCAGGAGCCTGGCGCCCGCGAGCGCGTCCCGCGGCTCGATGGACTCGTCGGGATGATGGCTCACCCCGTCCTTGCAGGGGATGAACAGCATCCCGGTGGGGCAGTGGCCGGCCAGGTGAACCGCATCGTGGAAGGCGCCCGAGATCATCTCCGGGCTGGCCAGGCCGAGGGATTCCCCGGCCTGGGCCAGGGCGGATGTCACGGCGCCGTCGAAAGCCACGGGGTCCAGACTCGAGATGGTCTCCATGACCACCGGGCAACCGGCCCACTCGGCGTGAGCCAGGGACCGCATATCCTGTTCAATGGCATCCAGGGTCGGTGTCTCGGGGTGGCGCAGATCCACCGTAAAGACCACTGCCTCCGGGACGGTGTTAATGGCTCCGGGAGTGACGTCCAGTCGGCCCACCGTAAAGCGCAACTGGTCGCTGCTGTCGTGACAGGTCGCTCGCAACTCCGCAATGAGCGTGCAGGCGCCCTCGAGCGCGTCGCGCCGGGCCGCGCGCGGGGTCGTGCCGGCGTGGGCCGCGCGCCCCTGAACGCGGAAGCGGAACCAGCGTGACCCCTGAACACCGCTGACCACGCCGGTGCTGTGACCGCCCCGCTCCAGGATCGGGCCTTGTTCGATGTGCGGCTCGACGAACGCCGCTGCGGGTGTGCCCAGGAGCCAGCGCTGCGCGCCGGCCCGGTCCATCGGCTCCAGGCACGCATCGAGCGCCTCGCCGAATGTCACGCCATCGCTGTCGCTCAGCTCCCGCGTCGCCTCGAGCGTGCGCGCGCCGGCGAAGCAGGCCGCCCCGGAAGTTCCCGGAGCGAAGCGGACACCCTCCTCATTGGTCCAGGAGACCACCGCCACCGGGTGCCGGGTCTGGACTCCGGTATTGGCCAGGGCCCGGAGCACGGCGACACCGGCGAGGACGCCGTAGCTGCCGTCGTAGCGCCCGCCCGTGGGCTGGCTGTCCAGATGACTGCCGATGAGCACCGGCGCGGCCTCCGGGTCGCTTCCGGGCCGGCACAGGAAGACGTTGCCGGCGGCGTCGACGCCCGGTTCGGCGCCGAGAGCCGTGGCCTGTGCGGCAAGCCACTCGCGTGCGGCGATGTCATTGTCATCCAGTGCCAGGCGGCAGACGCCACCGTCGCTGCGTGGGCCGAAGCCGGCCAGTGTCTCCAGGTCCTGCCAGAGGGCATCCCCGTCCACGGCGCCGGCCACCGTCCGGGCCCGCTCATCGAGCGCGGCTGACTGCTCCGGTTTCGTGGTCACCGCGAGTGAACCTCGAAGTGCAACTCCACCGGCGTGCATGCCTCGCCGTTGATGGGAATCATGTCCTGGGGACAGGCCGACATCGCCACGATGCAGTCCATTTCCGCACGCAGGTCCACGTAGTCGCCGGCACCGGCGACGGGTGCCTCCCAGCGCACGCTCATGTCCGGCTGGACGGGGATGTTCATCCAGACATTGAACGGCTGGGGGACTTCGCCCACCGGTGCGCCAATGGCCTGCATCGCCATGCGCAGGTTGTCGGCGCAGTTATCGTGGTAATCCCGGACACCCAGGTTGATGTACCGGTACAGGTCGCACGCGGCCATCAGGGTGTCGTGGATGCCGGGAGACGAGTCGGCCGTCATCGTCATGAGCGGTCGCCGGCGGTTGCTCATGAGTGCGTCACCCACGCGTGGGATCAGCCGGTCGATCCCGGGGCGAGCGTGTTCCATGGAGATGAATTCGTCCACGTTATCGGCCTTGAAGGCCCAGGTGTCGCAGACCTGCGTGCCGTGCGTATTGATAATGCGGATGGTTTCGCCCGCGTTGACCCGCACGGCGCGTCCGCAACGTGCGGGCACGGCGTAACGAACGCCTTTCTCCGGCGTGCCGTCCTTGGAGATGGGCTGCTCCAGGGTCGCATTGGTCCCGCAGGGCAGGTGGTTGGCGCGTGGCTGTGCGTCGATGCGGTCGTGGTCAAAGCTCATGGGTTCCTCCGGAGGGTTGGTTTCAGATGCTGCGCTCGCGCCAGGTGGCGAGGAATTGTTGCAGTCGATGGCTTTCCGGCGCGCGGAAGACTTGCGAGGGCGGACCTGTCTCGACGACGCGCCCGGCGTCCATGAAAAGCACGCGGTCGGCGACGTTGGCGGCGAAACCCATTTCGTGGGTCACGATGACCATGGTCATGCCCTCGCGGGCGAGCTGCTTCATGACATCAAGAACTTCGCCCACGAGCTCCGGGTCGAGTGCGGAGGTGGGTTCATCAAAAAGCATGACTTCCGGTTCCATGGCCAGCGCGCGGGCAATCGCCACCCGTTGCTTCTGGCCGCCGGAGAGTTGCTCGGGGTACTGCTCCGCCTGCTCGGCAAGCCCCACGCGTTGCAACATCGCCATGCCCGCATTGCGGGCAGCAGCCCGGGAGAACCCTTTAACCTGGCGCGGGGCCTCGGTGACATTCGCGAGCGCCGTGAGGTGTGGCCAGAGGTGGAAGTGCTGGAAGACCATGCCCAGGGGGCGTCGCACCGCATCCAGGGTGCGGTTGGCAGCTTGAATGCGCTGGCCCCCGCGGTCCTCGTAACCCAGGAGCCGACCCTTGATGGTGACATTGCCGTGGTCATAGGGCTCGAGGAATGCCAGGCACCGCAGCAGCGTGGACTTACCGGACCCGGACGGGCCGATCACGCAGATCACTTCGGACGGCGCAACGTGGAGATCCACGTCATCCAGCACCACGGTGTCGCCGAACGATTTGCCAATGCCCTTGGCTGCAACCACCGGGGCGCCGCTGTCGTTTGCTTCGTGGGGCGTTGTCACTGCCATAGTCGGAACCTCATTGGCCAACGGGTTGCAGACGGCGTTCCAGGTAATAGCCACTGCGTGCAATGCATTCGATGATCACCCAGTAGAGCAGCGCCACGGCGAGATAGGGTTCCACCACCACGAAGCTCTCGTTGACGATGGTCGTGGCATTCTTGGTCAGGTCGTTGACGGAGATGACCGACAGCAACGCCGACTCCTTGACGAGAATAACGAGCTGATTGGATCCGGGCGGTACGATCAGCCGCAACATCTGCGGGATCTCAATGCGCACAAGGCATCGTGCCCGCGAGATGCCCAGAATCCGCGCGGCTTCAAGCTGGCCCTTGGGAATGGACTGGAAGCCGCCGCGGAAGATCTCGGCGAAGTAGCCGGCCCCGTACAAGCCCAGACCCAGCAGACCGGCCGTGGCTGCGTCCAGCCGCAAGCCAAGCGAGGGGCCGCCGTAATACAGCAGGAACAGGATGACCAGCAGCGGCGTCCCGCGCATGAGCTCCACGTAGGCGGCGACCGGCCAGCCGACAACGCGCGGCCAGGCCAGACGCAGGGCGGCCAGAACCAGCCCCCCGGCGACGGCCAGAACGCACCCCAGGGCGCAGATCCACACCGTGTTCCACAGGCCCTCGAGGATCAGGCCCCGGTAATCGAACAGGAACTGGAAATCGATCATGGGCTTCTCCTAGTCCGCCGCGAGTCCGCCGCGCTGGCGCCGTTCCAGGGCGCGACTGGCCTGGCCCAGTGCCAGGTTGACCAGCAAATACACCAGGCCGACCGCCGCGTAGGTCTCCAGCGGCGCGTAGGTATTCGAGGCGATCTGCTGACCGACTCGCATGAGCTCCGTGACCGCGATCACCGAGACAAGCGAGGAGTTCTTGAGAATGGTGATGACCTCGTTGGTCAACGGCGGCAGGATCAGCCGCACCATCTGCGGGATCAGGATGCGGCGGCGGATCGCCCACGGGCCCATTCCGAGCAGTCGGGCCGCTTCCGTCTGACCTGGGGGTATGTGCGCGAGCCCGCTGCGGAAAATCTCCGCCTGAAAGGCCGTGGTGTTCAGAGTCAGCGCCAGGATGGCTGCGCTGATCGGTGCCACATCCACACCGACCTCCGGCAACAGGTAGTAGACCAGCAGGAGTTGGAGCAGGATGGGTGTCCCCCGCCAGAAGCTCCGGTACACGCCGCAGGGCCAGCGCACCACGCGGTAACGGCTCATCAGGCCGAAGGCCAGCATGACGCCGAGGACGAGCCCGAAGCCGATGGTGCTGAACGAGACCACCAGCGTTGTCAGCAGTCCGTCCCGCAACATGCCGGCATTGTTCAACAGGATCTCGAACATGGCGGTTCCCAGAAGGTGGCGGAGCGGACCGGCCGGGCAAGGCCGGTCCGGCCCGGTGTTACTCCGGCGGCTCCGGGAGTTCCGTGGGAAGGTCCATGGGGCTACCGAACCACTTCTCCTGGAGTTCGGCGAGAGTGCCGTCCTCGTTGAGCTTGCGGATCTGTTCGTCCATGAAAGCGTTCAGGGATTCGCTGGCCGACTCATCCCGTCCCGCCCAGGTGAAGTACATGGGCTCCCCGAACGTGTCGACCACTTCGAACGTGTCGGAACGCGTTTTCTCTGCCTGCAACAAATTCGGCAGGCTGTTCACCACGGCATCGACGCGGCCCGCGGCGAGATCCGCGTACGCTTCGTTGAAATCGGTGTAGGTCTCGATGTCAGCAACCGGGTTGCCCTCGTCGGCCATCTGCTCCGCGAGGTCTTCCAGCGACTGCAACTGCGCCGAGCCTGACTGCGATCCCATGACCTTGCCGGCGATGTCTTCCGGGGACTGGATGCTGTCGTCACCGGCACGCTTCATGATGGCCATGGTGGCGTCAGCAATGGGCGGGCTCAGGTGGTAGCGGTCGTTCCGCTCCGGCGTGGCCGTTACGGACGTTACCACGTAATCGAACCGCTCCCGTTTGAGCCCGGGCAGGATTCCCTGCCACGGCAGATCCATACGGATGAGTTCCACGTCCTCGCCAGGGAATTCCTCCATGATGTGATCCATCACGTCCGCGGAGTAGCCAACAATCTCGCCGTCCTCGACAAACTCGAACGGGGCGAAGCGCGCTTCCGTGCCGACCGTGAACTGGCCGCTTTCCTTGATTTGTTCCAGGACCTCCTGGGCTGATGCCGACGAACCCGCCAGCAGACCGGCCGCCAGGGCCGCGCTGGCGACCGTACGGGCCAGGCCGTGTGCGGTGCGAAGTGGTTCCATGGGTAGACCCTCCAGACTTGGTGATGCTTGCCGGGGCGAAGCGGGTGTTACCGCCTACTAGAAAACCACTCTGCACAATCCAGTTAAATTGCTCGTTTTAAATTTTCACGCCAATATTATTGAAGTAATGCGCACCACGGAGGAGCATCCATGCGACTGGCCAATGCGGATTTAAAAAGCCTGGCGGTGTTTCGTGCCGTCGCGGAACACAGCGGCTACCCCGGGGCGGAGGCGGCGCTGAACCTGAGTCAGTCCGCGATCAGTTTCCACGTCAAAGCGCTGGAGGAGCGGGTGGGGTTTCGCCTGTGCAGCCGCGGACGCCGTGGCTTCGAACTCACCGACCGGGGCCGGGTGGTCTTGGAGCGGATCAAGGCCCTGCTCGCCGAGGTGGAGGACTTCGACAGCGAAATGGGCGAACTGCGCAGCACCGCCACGGGGACGCTGCGACTGGGTCTTGTGGATAACACCGTCACCGACCAGTCCCTGCGCATGGACGCCGTCGTGCGGGAGTTCCTGCGGAAAAATCATCGTGCGCGACTGGACATCCAGGTGGGCAGTCCGGACCAGCTGGTTGTCGCCATTGCCAACGCCGATCTCCAGCTCGCGATCGTGCCCGAAATGGGGCAGATGGAAGGGCTGCACTTCCGTCAGATCTACACGGAACTCCACAGCCTCTATTGCGGCGATACCCACCCGCTTTTCCACGCGCCGGATACGGCGATCGACGTCGCAGACGTGGGAAAACAAACGTTCGTTGTCCGCCCCTACGCGAATCGGCGCGAGCTGCAGCGCTTCCCGGATGCGCAGGTGGGCGCGCACGCGTCGAACATGGAGGCACAGGCGTTGTTCATCCTGAGCGGTCAGTTCGTGGGTACGCTGCCGGATCACTTCGCCCGTCAGTGGGTGGAACAGGGACGGTTGCGCGCACTGTTGCCGGAAACCCTGGGGATCGAGTCGCGTTTCTACCTGGCAACCCGTGCCGAGCGGCGCCCCTCGCTGGTGGCGCGGGCGTTCATTCAGGAACTGGTGGCGCAGTCGTCAGCACGGCTTCATGACCGGACAAGCACGGCGAACGATGGCTGACCGGCGGGTGCCGCAATGCCGGGGCTGGTTACAGCTGATCGAAGCGCATGGATAGATCGATGGCGCGCACGTGTTTCGTGATGGCCCCTACGGAAATCGCGTCGACCCCGGTGGCCGCAATCATCTGCAGTCCGGCTTCTTCGACGTTGCCGGATGCCTCCAGAAAGACGTCGGGCCCGGCGCGGCGGCGCGCGGCGGCGAGCTGATCAGGCGGGAAATTGTCCAGCAGGATGCTCTCGGCGCCGGCGGCCAGGGCCTCGCCGAGCTCGTCTGCGTTCTCCACCTCGACCTGCACGCGGATGCCCGGGTTTAGCTCCCGCGCACGGGTCACCGCCTCGGTGATCGAACCGGCCGCCATGATGTGGTTTTCCTTGATGAGCACTGCGTCGAACAGCCCCTGGCGGTGATTGGTGCACCCGCCGCAAGCGGCGGCGTATTTCTGGGCGGCGCGCAGACCCGGGATAGTCTTGCGGGTATCCAGGATGCGCGCGCCCGTGCCGGCCACGGCGTCCGCGTACCGGCGCGCGCTCGTGGCCGTACCGGAGAGCAGTTGCAGGAAATTGAGCGCCGTCCGCTCGCCGGTGACCAGGCTGCGCGCCGGGCCGGCCAGGGTGCACAGGCGGCTGTCCGCCGGTACGGCGGTGCCATCGGCGATGTCCCAGGTGATTGCCACCGCCGGCTCGAGCTGCTGATAGACGGCGTCGAACCACGGCTGGCCGCAGATCACCGCCGGCTCGCGGGTGATAACGCTGGCCCGGCCGGGGCGGTCCGCGTCGATGATGGCCGCAGTGCGATCGCCGTCGCCGACGTCCTCGGCCAGGGCGCGCTCGACGTCCGCACGGATGGTGGCATTTGCCGGGGTCATCGCCGGGAATCGGAGTCGGGCTGGTCGTCTTCCAGGCCGCTGGCCAGGTAGTGCCGGGAACGGTCGAGCTTGCCCTGAAGGTCATCGCGGACCGTGTGGTCCCAGAAGGGCACCCCGGTGACGTAGCCCGCCCGCGCGATCATGTGTGCCGCCACCGGTGCTGTCAGAACCACGAAGGCAAGAATGGCAATGGCGCGGACCATGACCTCGGCGTCGTTGAAGAAGACCCCGCCGCCAATGGCGATGAGTCCGCCCCCGAGCGCGCCGGCCTTGGTGGTGGCGTGCATGCGCAGCATCAGGTCCGGCATGCGAACCGCCCCGAGCGCTCCGATGAACACAAACCCCGCACCGACGAGGAGCAGTATGGCCGTCATGATCTCACTCATCGCCCGGCCCCCCGCGTTCGATGAAGCGGGCGAAGCCCACCGTGGCCATGAAGCCGGTCAGCGCCAGTACCAGGGCGACATCCATGAAGGCCGCGTGATCCGCCTGAACCGCGCAGGTGATGATGAAGGCCACGGCGATCAGCGAGATCAGTTCCAGGGCCACCACGCGATCGGCGAGGCTGGGGCCGCGAACCAAGCGAATAACGGTCAGAACCAGGGCGGCGGCGAGCAGCAGCAGGGTTGTGGTGGTGATCCAGGCCATCAGGGGAGTCCCTCAGCTCAATAGCGAAATAACGCGGTGCTCGAGCTCCTTGAGCTCATTGTAGAGCGCATCCGCGTCATCAATGTACATGGAGTGAATGAACAGAACGCGCCGGTCATTGGAGACGTCGATACTGAGTGTGCCCGGTGTCATGGTGATGAGATTGGCCAGGATGGTGATCTGGGCGTCGGTGGTCGCGTCCAGTGGCAGGCCGATGACGCCGGGCTTCATGTAGTGGGTGGGGGTAAGCACCTCGTAGGCGACGCGCAGATTGGAGGTAATCAGCTCCCAGATATAGAAACCGGTAAACCCGATCACTTCCGGGATCTTGCGCGCATAGGTTCCGGTTCCGCCGGACAAGCGTGCCACGAAAGCCAGCACCAGGTAGCCGAGGATGAAGCCGGCGAGCAGGCTCCCGGCGGTAAAGCTGCCGGTGAGCATGGCCCAGACCAGCGCCAGCAAAATGTTCCAGATGAACAGTCTCACGGGCGCTCCTCCAGTACGGCGTCCACGTAGATCTGCGGGTCGCGCATCTGCTCGGCGGCGGCATGGGCGAGTTCGTAGATGGGCTGTGCCCCCAGGCCGATGAACACGGTCATCGCCGCCAGCGCGGCAATGGGCAGAACCAGCAGCATGAGCCGGCTTTCCGGGAGTTGCTGCTCGAACGCCTCCGCCCGTTCACGGTATTCCTCGGGTTGAGCCTTCCAGAAGGCCTCGGCCCAGATCTTGATCATGGAGTATAGCGTCAGCAGACCCACCAGCAGGGCCACCGCGACGATGCCCCAGCTTTGCTGCTCCACACCGGCGCGGATGATGATGTATTTGCCGAAGAAACCGGACAACGGCGGCATGCCGGCGAGCGACAGGGCTGGCACCAGGAACAGTAGGCCGAGCCACGGGTGGCTGCGCCACAGACCGCCGATCTGCTTCAGCTCGAAGCTGCCGCGCAGGAAGTAGATCACGCCGGCGACCAGGAACAGATTCGCCTTCACGATGATGTGGTGCATGATGTAGAAGACACCACCCACGAGAGCCAGGGGACTGAACAGTGCCAGGCCCATGATCATGTAGCCGATCTGACTGACAATGTGGAACGACAGGATGCGGCGGATCTCGTACTGAGCGGCGGCGCCGAGCACGCCGGTAATCATGGTCAGGCCCGCGGCCCAGAGCAGGATCTCGTGGGTATACCCCACATCCTGGGTGAACAGCAGCGAGAAGAAGCGAAACAGCGCGTAGACACCCACCTTGGTGAGCAGTCCGGCAAACAGCGCGGACACGGCCACCGGCGGCGTGTGATAGGCCGCGGGCAGCCAGAAGAACAGCGGGAATGCGGCTGCCTTGATGCCGAACGACACCATGAATAGCGTGGCCACCACCGTAACCAGTCCCTGGTCCTCCACCTCGTTGAGCTTGCCCACCAGGTCGGCCATGTTGAGCGTGCCCGTGAGCCCGTAGGTCAGGCCCACGGCGACCAGCAACAGGATCGAGGACAGCAGATTGAGGGCGACGTATTTGATGGCCCCTTCCATCTGTGCGCGCTCGCCACCGAGGATGAGCAGCGCGAACGAGGCCACCAGCAGCACCTCGACCCAGACATAGAGGTTGAAGACGTCGCCGGTGAGAAATGCGCCGCAGACCCCCGCGAGCAGCAGGTGCATCAGCGGGTAGTAGCCGAAGGCCTCGTGCTCACGGCTAATGGAGGGCAGGGAATAGATCGCCGTGGCGAAGCCCATGATGCCCGCGAGCACGGTCATGATGGCGCCGAGCAGGTCCGACACCAGGATGATGCCGTACGGCGCCGGCCAGTCCCCCATGGCGATGGACAGCACCTGCTCCGGGTGGTTGTAGGTGCGGTAGAGCAGGACCACGCTGGCGACCAGCAGGGCCGCGGTCCCGAGGACGCCCAGCCAGCGCTGCACGAGCGGCGCCCGGTAGAAGACCAGCGACAGTGAGCCGGCCAGGAACGGGATGATGACGGGGAGGGCGACCTCGTAGCTCACGTGTCCGTACTCCGCATCTTGTCCAGATCGTCCTCTTGCACGATTTCGTAGGCGCGGTGAATCAGCACCACGGCGAAGGCGAGCACGCCGAAGCTGATGACAATGGCCGTGAGAATCAGCGCCTGGGGCAGCGGGTCGGCCCAGCCGCCGGCCGGGACCTTGTCACCGGCGTCGATGAGTGGCGGCAGGCCACGCACCAGGCCGCCGATATTGAAAATCAGCAGGTTGGCGGCGTTGCTCAGCAGGATGAGCCCGATGACCAGCTTGACGATCGAGCGCCGCAGCATCATGTAGATGGCAGCAGCGAACAACACCCCCACAACAACGGCGAGTACCGGTTCCATCAGGGTCCCCTCTGTTGGTCTTCCGCCCCTTCCTCGGCCTCGGCCAGGGCCAGCACGATGGTCATCACCGACCCCAGCACGACGAGATAGACGCCGATGTCGAAGAGCAGCGGCGTGGAGAGTTTCAGTTCACCCAGCAACGGCAGCTCCACCGGCCACCACAAGGCGGTGAACAGCGGGTCGCCCCAGAACACGGCCGGCAACCCGCTGAGGGTCGCCGCGAACAGTCCCACACCCAGGAGGCTGCGCGGGTCCACGCCCATGAGAGCGCGTGTACGCCGGGTGTCGAAGGCAAACAGGTACAAGGCGAATGCGGTTGCGCCCACCAGCCCGGCGATAAACCCACCACCCGGCTCGTCGTGACCGCGCAGGAGCACGAAGACGGAGAACACGAGCAGCAGCGGCAGCAGAAGCCGTGCGGCCGTGCGCAGAATGAGGGAACCCATAATATTCATTCGCTCCGGTCCTCCGCTCGCAGCCGGATCATGGCGTAGACCCCGATGGCGGCAAGGCCAACCACAAAGATCTCGCCCAGGGTATCCAGGGCGCGGAAGTCCACCAGGATCACGTTGACGATATTGCGCCCGTGGCCCTCGTCATAGCTCCAGGCCACCAGCTGATCCGAGATGGGGTCGCTGACGTCCACCGCGTTCACCGCCATCATCAGCAGCGTCATGAGGGTGCCGAAGGCGCCCGCGATCACCGCGTCACGCACCCGTTTGCTGGGCCGGGAGAAATTCACGAATGCGGGCAGGCGATAGAGCACCAGGACCAGCAGGATGACGGTGAGCGTCTCCACCATGATCTGGGTGGTCCCAAGGTCCGGGGCGCTGAATTGCACGAACACCAGCGCGACGCCGAAACCGGCCATGCCCAGGGCCGCGACCGCCGTCAGGCGCGAGCTCGTGATGCTGGCAAAGACGGCACCGGCGACAATCAGCGCCAGCGGGATCCACTCGTAGAGGTGGACGTTGATGTTACCGGGTAGCGTGGCGCTGCCGGTATGCACGAACAGCGTCCAGCCCGTCACCGCTACCGTGGTCAGCACCAGCGTGGCGATGTAGTTGCTCATGGACCCGTTCTGCAGCACCCGCGTCTGCCACTCCGCGAGCCACACCAGGCCGTCCATGATGCGCTCGTAGCCGCGCTCGGGCCCGAGCCGGTCAATGATGGGCAATCGCCGGAAACCGGCCAGGACGTGGTCCCAGTACCAGAAGGCAGCCAGGCCCGCGATGACGGCGACGGTGCTCAACAGGAGCGGGGTATTGATGCCGTGCCACAGGTAGAGGTGGAAGTCCACGGGCGCGCCGTGCACGGCGGTTACCGCAGCCTGGAGGACGGCGACCTCCGGGAGGAAGGCGGCAACGCCGAAGATCAGGCTCAGTGCGGCCAGAACCACGGGGCCGATGAGCATGGCCAGCGGGGCTTCGTGCGGTGTCTTGGGCGTTTCAACACGCGCTCCGATGAACGGGCGCAGCGCGAAGATGGCGGCTACCGCCATGATCATGACCGCCGATGCCAGGCTCATGACGGTGGTAAACGCGGCCAGGGCGTCCGTGTGGAGCGTGGCCTCGAACAGCAGCTCCTTGGCGATGAAGCCGAACAGCGGCGGTAGTCCGGCCAGCGACAGTGCGGCGACGCACGCGGTGGCAAAGGTGATGGGCATGGCATGGCGCAGCCCGCCCATGCGGGTGATGTCCTTGGTGCCGGTCTCGTGGTCCAGGACGCCGGCGAGCATGAATAACGCGGCCTTGTACAACGCATGGGCCAGCAGGAAGGCCATGGCGGCGACGATGGCCGCCTCGGTACCGATGCCGATGAGCATGGTCAGTGTGCCCAGGGCCATGATGGTGCTGTAGGCCAGCATGGCCTTGACCCCGGTGCTGCGCAGGGCCATGAACGAGCCCGTCACCATGGTGATCGCGCCCACGATTCCCAGGGTGTAGAGCCACAAGTCCGTGCCGCCAAGCGCCGGGTTCAGTCGCGCCATGAGATAGACGCCGGCCTTGACCATGGTGGCCGAGTGCAGGAAGGCGGAGACCGGCGTGGGCGCTGCCATGGCGTTGGGCAGCCAGAAGTGAAACGGCACCTGGGCGGACTTGGTGAACGTCCCGGCGAGGATGGCCAGGACCATCCCGGTGTACAGCGGATGCTCGGCCAGGCCGTCGCTCGCCAGGATGCCCGAGAGCGTGTACTCACCCCCCGCCGCCATGGCCAGCATGAGCAAGCCGGCGAGCAGGGCCAGGCCGCCGCCCACGGTCACGATCAGCCCCTGCAGGGCGCACCAGCGCGACTTCGCGTCCTCGTGGTAGTAGCCGATGAGCAGGTAGGAGGTGATGCTGGTCAGCTCCCAGAACACGAACAGGCTCAGCAGGTTGTCCGACAGCACCAGCCCCAGCATGGCCGCCATGAAGGCGAACATGATGGCGTAAAAGCGCGGCAGGTACGGGTCGCCGTGCAGATAGCCGCCGGCGTAGATGATGATGAATGTGCCGATCCCGGAGATCAGCAGGGCGAACAGTAGGCTGAGCCCGTCCACCAGGAAGGCCAGGTTGATGTCCAGGCCCGGAATCCAGGGGTAGCTGATGGTCATGGCGCCACCAGCGACGACACTCGGCAACCAGCTCAGGAAATACGCGAACAGCCCCGCTGGCAGCAACGCCAGAAGCCAGCCCGCGCGATCGCCCAGCGACCGCGTCAGCCAGGGTGCGAGGACGCACAGGATGAAACCGCTGAGGACGGCGAGCAGCATGGGCAGCGATTCCCTGTTGGTGACAGGCTTTCAGCCGGTCGTACCCGGGTGCAGGAGCCCTGCGACGGGTGCGCGGCTGGGCTTTCCCGTCGGGTGTCCCGACGGGTTCGGGTATTCCGGGCACGGCATGCGCGGCCGCCTGCCCTTGGCGCTGGGCCCCAAAGGCGGGACGGTAGTCCACAACCGCCCCGCCGGCAACACGCCTTCGCGTGCCTCAGGCCAGCGTAATGCGCTCGTCGAGGTACACGTCCTGGATCGCGTGCAGCAGTTCGATGCCCTTGTCCCGGGGCTTCTGGAACGCCTTGCGCCCGGAGATCACGCCCATGCCGCCGGCTCGCTTGTTGATCAGGGCGGTGCGCACCGCTTCCGCCAGGTCACTGTCGCCCGAGCTCGTGCCACCGGATGTGATCATTCCGGCCCGCCCCATGTAGCAGCACGCCACCTGGTAGCGCACCAGGTCGATGAGATTGTCCGATGTGAGGTTTTCGTAGACCGACTTGTGGGTCTTGCCGAAGCCAATCGCCGGAAAGCCGCCGTTGGTCTCGGCCAGCTTCTGTTTGACGATGTCCGCGTTGATGCTGGCGGCGAGGTGGTTCGCCTGGCCGGTGAGATCAGCGGCCACGTGATAGTCGACGCCGTCTTTCTTGAAGTCGGAATTGCGCAAGTAGGCCCACAGGACCGTGACCATGCCGAGTTCGTGCGCCCGCTCGAAGGCCTCGCTGATCTCCTGGATCTGGCGCTTCGACTCGGGCGAGCCATAGTAGATCGTCGCCCCGACCGCCGTGGCAC
>JAWOFB010000068.1:0-4676 GCA_046482445.1 Ectothiorhodospiraceae bacterium
CTTGAGCGGTGCCGAGTGCATGTCCGCGGTGAAATGCTGGTCCCGGAAGACCGTCAGGCCCTCCTTGAGCGAGAGCTGGAACCAGTCCCGGCAGGTCACGCGGTTGCCGGTCCAGTTGTGGAAGTACTCGTGGGCGATGACCGACTCGATGGCCTGGAAGTCCGTGTCCGTGGCGGTGTCCGCATCGGCCAGGACCAGCTTCGAGTTGAAGATGTTCAACCCCTTGTTCTCCATGGCCCCCATGTTGAAGTCGTCCACGGAGACGATCTGGAACAGATCCAGGTCGTATTCCAGGCCGAAGGTCTCCTCGTCCCAGCGCATGGCCTTTTTCAGCGAGTCCATGGCGTGCTGGGTGCGGCCCTGGTTGTGGGCTTCCGTGTAGATGCGCAGGGTCACGGTCCGCCCGGATGCCGTGGTGAAGTGATCCTCCTGCGGCGTCAGGTCACCCGCCACCAGGGCGAACAGGTAGCTCGGCTTGGGGAACGGGTCGTGCCAGCGCGCCCAGTGGCGCCCGCCGTCCAGTTCCCCGGCTGCCACCGGATTGCCATTGGACAGGAGCACGGGGCAGGTGGTCCGGTCCGCCACCAGGGTCACCGTGAAAACGGCCATGTTGTCCGGCCGGTCGACGAAATAGGTGATTCGCCGGAAGCTCTCCGGCTCGCACTGGGTGCAGAATGTCGCTGCCGACGTGTACAGCCCCTCGCGCGTGGTGTTCGCCTGGGGGTGGCAGTCGTTGACGATGGTCAACTGGAAGGCCTGCGGCACGTCCGGGATGACCAGTTGCCCGTGTTCCTCGCGATAGCGCGACGCCGGCAGGGTCTCGCCGTCCAGGGCGACGGAATGCAGCTCCAGTTCCTCGCCGTCGAGCACCAGGGATGCGTCCGAGTCCGCGTCCGCGTGGCGTTCAACCGTCAGCGTACTGGTAACCCGTGTGGTTTCCGGGGCCAGGTCAAAGTGCAGATCCGCCTCGGTGACCCTATAGGCGGGCGGCTGGTACTCGCTCAGGCGGACGGGGCGCGGGGCGGTGCTGGAATCGGCCATAACGCAGATGCTCTATCGAAGGATAAACGAGTATTGTGCAAGGGTGGTCGGTCGCGGTCCAGAAGCCGTCCGGCTCCGGGTCGCGCCGCGCGGGCGCCGGATTTGACAGGCATGGCCGCGACGGCTTTGCTGCATGCAGTTGGGCACGCAGTCCATAGGGAGGAGCAACCGTGGCCACATTACGGGACAAGACGATTTTTATTACCGGCGCCAGCCGTGGCGTGGGTCTCGCCATCGGCGAGCGGGCGGCACGCGACGGGGCCAACGTGGTCATCGCCGCCAAGACCGACGAACCGCACCCCAAGCTCCCGGGAACCATTCACACTGCCGCCGAGGCCATCGAGGCCGCCGGTGGCCGGGCCCTGCCCGTGGTCACGGACGTGCGTGACGAGAACGAGGTCATCGCCGCCGTGGATCAGGCCGTGGCGACCTTCGGCGGTATTGATGTCCTGGTGAACAACGCCAGCGCCATCAACCTCGCCGGCACCGAAGAGCTGGACATGAAGCGCTTCGATCTGATGCACCAGATCAACCTGCGCGGCACCTTCCTGTGCTCGCGGACCTGTGTGCCTCACCTGCGGCGCTCGGACAATCCCCACGTGCTCAATCTGGCGCCGCCGCTGAACATGGACCCCCAATGGTTCGCGCCCCACGTGGCCTATACCATGGCGAAATACGGCATGAGCATGTGCGCCCTGGGCATGGCCGAGGAGTTCCGTGGCGACGGTATCGCCTTCAACTGCCTGTGGCCGCGTACGCTGCTGGATACCGCCGCGGTGCGGAATCTCCTGGGCGGTGAGGCCATGGCCCGGCGCGGCCGGACACCGGCGATCATGGCGGATGCCGCACGCGAGGTGCTCACGCGGGACAGCCGCACGTGCACCGGCAACTTCTTCATCGACGATGCCGTGCTCGCCGAGGCCGGCATCACCGATTTCAGTCCCTACCGCGTGGACCCGGAGCGCAGCGAGAGCGAGCTGCAGTCCGACCTGTTTCTGTGACGACGTGTCCACGCGGCATCAACGCGACGGAGCAATATCCATGCGCAGCGTTATTCGTCTGTTTTTCCGCACCCTGCGTCGGGTGCTCACCCCGTTCATGATCGTGGGCAACCGGCTCACCATGCCCCGGGGCATCCAGCGTGATCCGCAGGCGCAGGCGGCGGTGGATCGGGCCGTACAGCAGGGACTCGCCCTGTACCACTTCCCGGCGTGTCCGTTCTGCATCAAGGTGCGACGCGAGGCGAAGCGCCTGTCCCTGGATCTGCCCCTGCGCAACGCCCAGCAACCGGGGGAGAACCGCGAGACCCTGGCCAGCGAGGGCGGCCAGGTCAAAGTGCCCTGCCTGCAGATCAGCGAGCCGGACGGCAGCACGCGCTGGCTCTACGAGTCCGACGACATCATCGACTACCTGCGCCAGCGCTTCGGGCCCGAGGGCAGCGTCACCGAGAACGCGGCCTGAGAGCGGGCCACCTCGCGGCATCGAGTAGGAGGGGGCGTTACCGCCCCCGTCCTCTCACACCACCGGGCATACGGTTCCGTACCACGGCGGTTCACGCAGGACATTGGAGCCGACGGTACTGATCCAGCAGCGAAACCAAGTGGAGCCGATCAAAGCGCTTCTTCGGCAGGGCCTGATTGAGATGCGACGCCCCCGCATTCCACCACGGGCCACGCCCATTGGTGGCACTGCGCCAGGCGCGCTCCTCCGTCAAACCCAGACGCATCAGCATGCGAGCCCGCCGCAACGGGCGCTTCCATTGCCGCCAGAGGATCTTGCGCAGATGCCGGCGCAGCCACGCGTCGAGCGCCTCGAACACGCTTTTGACACCAGCATGGCGAAAATACCCCACCCAGCCCCGCAGCTTCGGGGCGAGCTCGCCAATGGTGCGTCTGATGGAGCACCCGCGCCCGCGGCGCAACACCGCCTTGACAGTGGCTTTGAGCCGTTCGATCGGCTCGGCCGCCACCCTCAGGCGCACATTGCGCTTGCGGTTGCACACGGTGTAACCAAGGAAGCTGCGCTCCCAAGGTCGGGCCACCGTGCTCTTGGCGCGGTTGACGCGCAACCGGAGCCGCTGCTCCAGAAAACGCGTCATCGAGGCGAGCACCCGCTCACCCGCACGCCGACTGTGCACGTAGACGTTACAGTCGTCGGCATAGCGGCAAAACCGGTGGCCCCGACGCTCCAGTTCCCGGTCCAGATCGGTGAGCAGGATGTTCGACAACAGCGGCGAAAGCGGGCCGCCCTGCGGCGTCCCCTCCGTGCGGGCCGTCGCCACCCCGCCTTCCATGATCCCGGCCTGGAGATAGCGGCGGATCAGTCTCAGAACCCGGCGGTCGTTCACCACCCGGGCCACACGCGCCATCAGCACGTCATGGTTCACCCGGTCAAAGAACTTCTCCAGGTCCACATCCACCACCCAGCGACGGCCTTGCTCGATGTACCCGCGCGCCGCGCAAACCGCCTGGCCTGCACTGCGCCCCGGGCGAAAGCCGTAGCTGTGCTCCGAGAACGCCCCCTCAAACAGAGGACTCAGCACCTGATGCAATGCCTGTTGGATGAAACGGTCCACAACCGTTGGGATTCCCAGCATGCGCCAGCCGCCCCCCGGCTTAGGGATCTCGACCTTGCGCACCGGGGCCGGACGGTATCGGCCCGTCTCCAACTGCTCCCGGATCACGGGCCAATGAGCCTTCAGGTAGACATGGAACTGCCCAACCGTCACGCCATCAACACCAGGGGCGCCCTTGTTGCGCACCACCCGGTCATAGGCCCGTTGTAGATTACTCCGCTCCAGTACCGCCGCCATCAACTCCATGGCAGCCCCTCATGGGTCGGTCCCGACCGCGCCGTGGGTCTTGCCGCCTCGACCCGGGCCTCTCGCGGGTTCCGCCCGCTACCCACCCGAGCCAGGGAAGACCTCTCAGCCTCCCGGTCTGCGACTCCTGTCCCCAGCGAGCGATCCGGCGCCCAATCCGTCCTGCGTGTTCGGCCCTTCAGTGGTCGGTGATACCTCCTACTATGGCCTCGGCTGACTTCTGCACCCCCGTCGCGCCACCTCGCAGCAGCGCTAGCCTGAGGCAAGCGTGCAGACCTCCCAGGGTAATGCGCGCGACCTTCACACTTATGCCCGCCGCATATACGCCAGCAGCTCCCGTGCAAGTATCGGGCTTTGAAGATAATGGCCTTCTCACCCACTGCCGTCGCCTCGTATGCGGTTCCTGTTCGTCGGGCCAGTGCTTTGCCTTCGGCTTCCTTCAGATCCCACCTCGCAGTGGCCACCCTTGCCGTTCGGCTAGTGGTTCCCCTTGCCGGGCCCACAGGGGACTCCCACCCCCAAGTCATCCGGCCAGCACCACCTGTACCGGAATAGCGCCAGTCAAGGCGCTGCGCGCCATGCCTGGCGCACCATAAAAAAGCCGCCAACCCCGGCGGGGCTGGCGGCTCGTTCGCGTTCGCGTTCAGCCCGGGGGCTTACTTGCTCTGGGCGGCCTTGGTAGCGGTCTGGGCGCTGTCCTGGGCGACCTTCTGGGCCTTCTGGGCGAAGTCCTGGTTCAGGGACACGACCTTCTCGGCATCACCCTTCATGCGCTCGCCCAGGTCCTTGGCGACCTTCTGCTGGTTCTCGGCGT
>JAWOFB010000300.1:0-6613 GCA_046482445.1 Ectothiorhodospiraceae bacterium
GGTCCTGGTGGAAGGGTCCATGGGCCTGTTCGATGGCAACCCGGCCAGCGCCGACCTGGCTGCCGAGACCGGCCTGCCGGTGCTGCCGGTGATTGACGCCAGCGGCATGGGCGAGACCTTTGCAGCCCTGGCCCTGGGGCTGGATGCCTACCGGGATGATGTCCACTTGGCCGGTGTCATCGCGAACCGCACCGGCAGTACCGGCCACGGGCGCATGGTCGGGAATGCCTTGCCGTCGCACATCCCCTTGCTCGGCGCCGTCCCCCGCAGCGAAGCACTGCACATGCCCGACAGGCACCTTGGCCTGGTCCAGGCCAACGAGGTGGAGGGGCTGAGCGAGCGCCTGGACGACGCCGCCGAGGTCCTGCGCGAGGCCGGACTGGAGCAACTGCCTGCGGCCGTGACCCTCACCGGCGAGCCACCCGCCGCGCCGCCGCGGCTGCTGGCGGGCCAGCGCATCGCCGTCGCCCGGGATGCCGCCTTCGCGTTTATCTATCGGGCCAACGAGGATCTGCTCGCCGCCATGGGGGCCGAGGTGGTGCCGTTCTCGCCGCTGGCGGACCAGGCCCTGCCGGCCTGCGACGCGCTGTGGCTGCCGGGCGGCTACCCCGAGCTCCACGCCCGGCAACTGGCGGATAACCTGCCCATGCTCATGGCCATTCGCAGCCACCACGCCGAAGGCAAACCCATTCTGGCGGAATGCGGCGGGCTCATGGCGTGCATGGAAACCCTGCGCGATGGCGACGGCACGGACCACCGCATGCTTGGCCTGCTGCCGGGCCGTGCCGAGATGGCGGGTCGGCTCACGGGATTGGGCCTGCAGTCGTTGTTCCTGGCGGAGGGCGAATTGCGCGGCCACACCTTCCACCACTCCCGACTGGAGACGGACCTGGAACCGGCCATGCGGACGGTGCGCAACCGCAGCGGAACCGCCGGCGAAGCGGTCTATCGCGCCGACACGCTCACGGCCAGTTACTATCATGCCTATTTCCCGTCCGCGCCGGCGGCGGTTGCCGCCATCTTCCGCGGCGAGTCCCTGACCAACACTGAAGAGGAACGTGATCATGCGTGACAATGCCAAGGACCCGGAGCGCCACGCGGCACGCATGGCGAAAAAGAAGCGGGCCATGGAGGAGCGCATGGCCCGGGCCACCGAGGACAAGGGGGTACTGGTGGTGCTCACCGGCCCGGGCAAGGGCAAGAGCAGCTCCGGATTCGGCATGGCGGCGCGCGCCCTGGGCCACGGCATGCAGGTGGGTATTGTGCAATTCATCAAGGGCGCCTTCGCCACGGGCGAGGAGCGTTTCTTCCGCGAGCAGCCCAACGTCACCTATCACGTCATGGGCGAAGGCTACACCTGGGACACCCAGGACCGCGCGCGCGACGAGGCGGCTGCCGCCAGCGCCTGGGAGAAGGCCGCTGCCATGCTGCAGGATCCCGCCTACAACCTGGTGCTGCTGGACGAGCTCAACATCGCCCTGCGACACGAGTACCTGGACCTGGACCGGGTACTGGACGACCTGATCAACCGCCCGGAGATGCAGCACGTGGCCGTCACCGGGCGCAACGCCAAGCAGGAGCTCATCGACATCGCCGACACCGTCACCGAGATGCAGGTGGTCAAGCACGCCTTCAAGGACGGCGGCATTCGCGCCCAGAAGGGCGTCGAGCTGTGATGACGGGGGGACTATCCCTTTGCCCTGCGATGGCCCGCCGTAGGAGCCGCGCTCGTGGGAGTGGCGCCCGCGCCACGACCTTCCAGAGCGCCGGGACCCCAGCCCCCCGAGGTCGCCCATGCCCACGCTAATGGTCCAGGGCACCACATCGGATGCGGGCAAGAGCACCGTGGTCGCCGCCCTGTGCCGTTGGCTCGCCCGGCGCGGCGTGTCCGTGGCGCCGTTCAAACCGCAGAACATGGCCCTGAACAGTGCGGTGACCAGTGACGGCGGCGAGATCGGCCGCTCCACCGCCCTCCAGGCCCTGGCCTGCGGCATCCCGGCCCACAGCGACATGAACCCGGTGCTGCTCAAACCCCAGAGCGACCGCGGCGCCCAGGTGATCCTGCGCGGCCGGGTTCACGGCAACATGGACGCGGTGGACTACCACGCCTTCAAGGCCAGCGCCCGCGAGGCGGTTCTCGGCGCCTGGCGGGATCTGGCGGCGCGCTACGACGTCATCATCGCCGAGGGGGCCGGCAGTCCGGCGGAGATCAATCTGCGTACCAACGACGTGGCCAACATGGGCTTTGCCGAGGCTGTCGATTGCCCGGTGCTGCTGGTGGGCGACATCGACCGCGGGGGCGTGTTCGCGCAGCTTGTGGGCACGGTGGAGCTGGTCTCGGCGAGCGAGCGCGAGCGCATCCGCGGGTTCGTGATCAACCGCTTCCGCGGCGATCCGGCCCTACTCACCAGCGGCCTGGAATGGCTCACCGAGCGCACCGGCACACCGGTGGTGGGCGTGCTGCCCCACCTGTCCGGGCTGGTGCTGGACGCCGAGGACAGCATCGGCCGCACCGGGCGCGAGGCCGGTGACGATGCCCTGCGGGTGGTCGTCCCCGCCCTGCCGCGCATGAGCAACCACAACGACTTCGACCCGCTGCGCCTGCATCCCCGTGTCAGCCTGACGTTCGCGGGCGAGGACCAGCCCCCGCCGCCGGCGGATCTGGTCGTTCTGCCCGGCAGCAAGAGCACCCGCGCGGACCTGGCCTGGCTGCGTCGTAATGGTTGGGAGGCGGCGTTGCAGCGTCACCTGCGCTACGGCGGCCGGGTGCTCGGCATCTGCGGCGGCTTCCAGATGCTCGGGACCGAGGTCAGCGACCCGGACGGGCTGGAGGATGAGCCCGGGAGTACGGCGGGTCTGGGCTGGCTGGACGTGGCGACCCGGCTGATCGCCGGCAAGCAGTTGCGCCAGGTCACCGGCACGTTAGCGGCCGGCGCTGCCCTGCGCGGCTACGAGATCCACAACGGTGTCACCACGGGAGCGGACCTGGCCCGCCCCCTGGTGGATCTGGACGGCCGCCCCGACGGTGCCGTGAGCGCGGACGGTCAGGTGGCCGGCTGCTACGTCCACGGGCTGTTCGATCACCCGGAGGCCGCCGACGCCCTGCTTGCCTGGGCCGGAATGGCGGAACCCGGTGCCGTGGACTACGACCAGCACCGCCAGGGGGAACTCGACCGCCTGGCGGATCAGGTGGACCACCACCTGGACACGGACTGGCTGGCCACCGTTGTTGGCTGAGCGCTGAACCCGGGGTTCCGGGTTCGGCCATACCGGTCAGTAGACCGGCGAAACCTGGTAGCCGCGTTCCTCCAGTAACCGCACCAGGCCGTTCTCCCCGGGCAGGTGGAGCGCCCCCACGGCCACGAAAGCGCCGCCGGCGTCCAGGGCATCGGCCATACGCTCGACCATGGTGTGATTACGCTCATCCAGGAGCCGCTCCATGAGGGCGTCGGCATCGTCGTCGCCGGGCAGGCCCGGGTGTTCCTCCGCGAGTTCCATCATGGCGGCCAGATCCCGCGCCAGATAGGCCTCAGTGAGTTCCTCCTGCAGCGCTTCGATACGGCCTGCCTCGTGCTGGTCCAGTGTCGTGCGCAGCAGTTCGACCTGGAGCGACTCGTCCATGTCACCGAAGATGGTGAGCTGCTCCTCCAGGGTCTCGAGTCCCTCCACGGAGCCACTGCGTTCCTTGGCCCGCGTGTAGAGCTGGTGATCCAGGGTCTGGGTCATGTCCTGAACCGGGGCGGCCAGCGTTGTGGCCAGGGCCCAGGGCTTCAGACGCTCTACGCCGCGCTCGGGAATGCCCAGGCTGGTGGCGGCATCCAGCGCCCGCTGCCAGAGCTTTTTCGGCAGGACGTCGCTGAGGCGCCGGCCGCTGCTGTAGACCATGTACTGCTGGGCGCTCGCCATGTCGATGGCGTTGAAATCCAGCTCGAAGAGGTAGTGCTCGGCGCTGCGGAACGCCTCATCCACCGGCTCCGGCAGTTCCAGGACCTGCGAGTCGTTGGTATGCGCCGTGCCGAACACGTAGCTGGGAGCCTCGGTGCCCTCGGCCTCGACGCGCCAGAGCAGGCCCTCGTCGACGCCGTCGGTGGCCGCGACGGGCAGTGGCAGGAGTAAGGCGAGCCCCATCAGCAGGGCGTGGAGACGGGTGATCATGCTGGCATCCTCCCTGAAGGTTTATTGTTGGCCGGGACGGAAAATAGATCATATGCCCCGAACTCGAAAGGGCGGGCGCCCGTCCCGCACCCGGAGGCGGCGCTCCTACGATTGGTGGGTCAGCAGGTTGCGGCAGAACTCCGGGACGGCCAGGGCGGCGCGGTGGATGTCGGCGTTGTAGTAGTGCGTGGCGAACGGCTTGGCGCGGGAATCGGCTTCTCGAAACGCCGTGAGATCGCCACGCTTGCCGGCCATGGTGGCGGACCACCAGCCGGAAGGATAGCTCACCACCGGGAACTGCAGGGTCACCGCCGGCTCGAACCCGGCGCCGGCCAGGGCCGTATGCAGTTCCGCGAGAATCGTGTCCCGGTGCAGGATGGGCGACTCGCTTTGCTGCACCATCAGCCCGTCATGCGCCAGCGCGCGGTGGACGTCGCTGAGGAAGGCCTCGCCGAACAGGCCTGCCGCCGGGCCCACGGGGTCGGTGCTATCGACGATCAACACGTCCACGCTGCCCGCCGGCAGCTGGCGAATGTAGTCGAGACCATCGGCAAAGTGGATGGCCGCCCGCGGGTCATCGTTGGCCGTGCACAGCTCCGGGAAGAAACGCTGCGCGGCGCGCGTCACGCCCGAATCGATGTCCACCTGGGCGCAGTACTCCACACGCGGGTGTTTTAACACCTGCTGGAGGATGCCGCAGTCGCCGCCGCCGATGATGACCACGTGCCGGGGGTCCGGGTGCGTGAACAGCACCGGGTGGCTCATCATCTCGTGGTAGGTGAAGTTGTCGCGGCTGGTGAGCATCACACAGCCGTCGATCACCAGGAGCCGACCCCAGTGCTCGGTCTGGTAGACGGCGATGGTCTGGTAGGGCGTTGCCTCTTCGTGCAGCTTCTCGGTGATCCGCAGTGACAGGGCGATGCCCTCATCGGCGAATGGCTCGCTGAACCAGTGATCGCTGTCGAGTCCCATGCGTCCCCCTGTGTTGGCGGCGGAATTATGGCCAAAGATCGCCGCCGAAGCCAGCCACCCGCGGGAAGTGTTACCCTCTCGCTCGCACAGTGGGCCCGTCACGCGGAGCGGGCCACAACCGGAGTCCGGGGCATGGCCGACTGGGGTATCGACGACGCACGCCACCTCTACAACACCGCCCGCTGGGGTAGCGGCTATTTCGATATCGATTCCCGGGGCCGCGTGGTGGTCTGCCCGGGTGGCGGCGACGACGGCCCGGGCATCGACCTCGAGGGGATTGCCGACGCGGTCCAGGAGCGCGGGCTGAACCTGCCGGTGCTGGTGCGCTTCGTGGACATCCTGCACGACCGGGTACGCGAGCTCTGCGGGGCCTTTCGCACAGCCATGGCCCACGAGGACTACACTGGCGGTTACACCGCCGTCTACCCGATCAAGGTCAATCAGCAGCGCCGCGTGGTCGAGGAGATCCTGGCCGGAGGCGACGGCGACGTGGGCCTGGAGGCCGGCAGCAAGCCCGAACTCATGGCCGTTCTCGCCCTGGCGCCGAGTGGTGGCACTGTCATCTGCAACGGCTACAAGGACCGCGAGTACGTGCGCCTGGCGCTGCTGGGTCAGCGCCTGGGACTGGATGTGCGGCTGGTGCTGGAGAAGCACAGCGAGGTGGAGCTGGTCCTGGACGAGGCGGGCCGCGCCGGCATGACGCCGCGCCTGGGCATGCGCGTGCGCCTGGCCTCCATCGGCGCGGGCAAGTGGCAGAACACCGGTGGTGAGAAATCCAAGTTCGGCCTCAACGCCGCCCAGGCCCTGGCCGTGGTCCGCCGCCTCCAGGAGGCCGGCATGGGGCATGCCCTGGAGCTGCTGCACTTCCACCTGGGCTCGCAGATCCCCAACGTGCGCGACATTCGTCGCGGCATGCGCGAGGCCGCCCGCTACTACGCGGAGCTGCGCGCCATGGGGGTGCCCGTGACCACCGTGGATGTCGGTGGTGGCCTCGGGGTGGACTACGAGGGCACGCGCTCGCGCAACTTCTGCTCGATGAACTACAGCCTGGCGGAGTATGCCGGTCAGGTGGTCCACGCGCTGCGCGAGATCTGCGCCGAGAAGGATCTGCCGCACCCGGCCATCATCTCCGAGTCCGGCCGCGCGCTGGCGGCCCACCACGCCGTCCTGTTGACCAATGTCATCGACCGCGACGGTATGACGGCCGACGCGCCCCAGGCGCCCGCGCCCGATGCCCCGCAGATCGTCCAGGATCTTTGGTCCAGCCTGGCGGGCGGCGCGGACCGGCCACCGGTGGAGCGCTATCACGACGCGGTCAACGGCCTCCAGGAGGCCCAGGCGATGTATACCCACGGCGTGCTGGACCTGCCGCAGCGCGCGCAGGCGGAAGAGCTGTACGCCGCCATCTGCCCCCAGGTCCGCGAACAGCTCAACCCGACCGTGCGCGAGCAGCGCGAGGTCCTGGACGATCTCAACGAGAAGCTGG
>JAWOFB010000224.1:0-3246 GCA_046482445.1 Ectothiorhodospiraceae bacterium
ACCAGATGCTCACGGGACGCCTGCCTTACGGCACCGATGTCGCCAAGATCCGCAGTCCGGCCCAGGCCAAGCGCCTGCGCTACCAGCCGGCAACGCGCTACAACCGGGCCGTTCCGGCCTGGATGGACGGCGCCATTCGCCAGGCCCTGGAACCCGACCCCGGGCGCCGCTATCAGGATGTCGACGAGTTCGTCCACGACCTGCGCCACCCCCGCCCCGACCTGGTGCGACGCAGCCGACCACCGCTCATCGAGCGCAATCCGGAGGCATTCTGGCAAGGGGTCTCCGCCATCCTGGCGCTCGTCGTCATCGCCCTGGTCACCGTCATCGGAACCGGTGGCGCCGGTTTCTGAGATCGAGCGCGGGGCGGGGTTGGCCGCTGACGCCCGCCACTGCCCATGGCAGCGGCGGGCTTGTCCGGCTCAGTAGATGTCGCGCTGGTAGCGCTCCTGACGGGCCATGTCATCGACGTACGCACGGGCGCCCTCGGCGTCAAGACCGCCGTTCTCGCAGAGGACATCAACCAGGGCCTGGTCCACGGCCGGCGCCATGTGCTCGGCATCACCGCACACGTAGAAACACGCACCGGCCTCCAGCCACGACCACAGTTCGGCACCGTTTTCGCGGATGCGGTCCTGGACGTAGACCTTCTCCGCGCCGTCACGGGAGAACGCCGTATCCAGCCGTCTCAGCGTGCCGTCGGCGAGAAAGGCCTCGAGTTGCTCCCGGTAGAGGAAATCCGACTCGCTGTGGGGATTGCCGAAGAACAGCCACGCGCCGCCGGTGGCCGCACGCGCCTGGCGCTCCTCCAGGAATGCCCGGAACGGCGCAATGCCGGTCCCCGGGCCCACCATGATCATGGGCGTGGTGTTGTCATCCGGGACGCCGAAGTCCTTGGCCGGCTGCAGATAAACAGGGACCTGCTGACCCGCCGCCCGCTCGCCGATGAAGGTCGAGGCAACGCCCTTGCGCTGGCGCCCGCCGGCCTCGTACCGGACCACGCCCACGGTCAGGTGGACCTCGTCCGGGTGCGCGGCCTGGGAGGAAGCGATGGAATACAACCGGGGGCGCAAGCGCCCCAGCGACGCCACCAGCGACTGGACATCCGGCCGGGCGGAGGGGTGATCCCGGAGGATGTCGTAGACGTCCAGGGGACTGCCGTCCAGCCCCTCGGCAGCGAGACTCTGTAACGCACGCGCCTCCTCCGGGTCCGTGGCCTCACCGGCGAGCAACTCCAGGAACTCGTCACTGGGCGCGGTGATGTCGTACCAGTGAGTGAGCGCCTCGCGCAGGCTCACGGTCACACCGCCGTCAGGGCTGATCGACGTCTCCGGGTCGGCACCCACCACCGACACCAGAGCGGCCACCAGGCCCGGGTCGTTCTGGGGGTAGACGCCCAGCGAGTCGCCGGGCTTGTAGCTGATGCCACTGCCGCTGAGATCGATGACTGCGTGGCGCGTATCCTTGGGCGCGCCCTCGCCGTGCAGCGCGCTCACGGCGGTCACCGGGGCCATCCAGGGGTTACGACGGTCGTAGCCCACCGGACCCAGCGGCTCCGCGTCCGCCGCCGCAGCCACCGGTCCGTGCTCGGCGAACAACGCCTTGACCTTCTTGCGGGTGGTGGAACCGCCGGGCACGCACAGGCCCTGGTCGGATTCCCGGCCCTCCACCAGCGCTTGGGCGTAGCCCTTGCAGTCATAGCCGCACTGGCCGCAATCCTGCTGGGCCATGGCCGCCATGACGGTGTGCAGAAAGGGACTGTCGTCCGGCACCAGGGCCATGCGCTCGTCCAGCGGCAGGTCCATGTCGTGCCAGGGCGCGTCGTCCAGGTCCTCGATAACCGCGCCCGTCGCCTCGTTGGCGGAGGCAGTGTCATCACCGGAATCCATGAACGTCTGGCCGATGACCGAAACCAGCCACTGCCGCTGTTCATCGGAAAACGGCGATCGGCGCGGGATGATGGGTGCACTCATGAGCGGACTCCTGTTGGCGTGATGGTGGCGCCGCCGCGCCGGGAATCAGGGCGGAACCGCGGGATCAAGCCTCGCCGGCCAGAATGGCCTTGAGCTTCTGGCGCGTTTCCTTGCCGCCCGGCTGGCAAAGCGTCGTATCCGTTTCGGTACCCGCCGCCAACGCGTCGGCATAGCCGCGGCAGTCGTAGCCGCAGGCACCGCAATCCTCGTTGGCGGTGGCCGCCATGAGGCGGTCCGCCAGGGAGCGGCCCTCGGCAAGCCCCATGCGTTCCTCCAGGGATAGCGCGGGGTCGTGCCACGGCTCGGCGTCGGCCTCGTTGGCCGCCGCGTCACCGGCGCCGCTGGCGGTAGCAGCGGGCTCGCCGGCCGTATCACCGGCACCGGTGAGCAGTGCGGCGATGTAGCCGTTTAACCAGGCGCGCTGCTGGGCGTCGAAGGGGGCGTTTTCGGGTAATTCGGGTGTCTGCATGGCGGTCTCCTCCTCGCTCGAACCTCAGGCCGCCTCGACCAGTGATTTCACGCCTTCAATGCCGGTACGACCGACGAAGGCCTGGAAACTCTCGTCCGACGCCTGGCGATTGGCGTGGTAGACCCGCAGGACGCTCTCGACCAATGGCGGCACCTGGGTCGCCTCGACCTTGGCGTACAGCTTCCGGCCCAGGCCCTGCTGACCACCGAAACCACCGCCGACGAAGA
Organism: Ectothiorhodospiraceae bacterium; assembly: GCA_046482445.1. Lineage (GTDB taxonomy): Bacteria > Pseudomonadota > Gammaproteobacteria > Nitrococcales > Aquisalimonadaceae > Aquisalimonas. Next base: position 2,670 of record JAWOFB010000224.1, read on the forward strand.
CGTCGTAGCCCTCGACCATTTCCTCGTCCTCCGCCTCGACGCCGGTGCCGAGCAGGCCAATGTCGGCGATGGTGTGCTGGGCGCAGGAATTGGGGCAGCCGGTCAGGTGGATGTTCAGCGGCTGGTCGAGTTGCAGCTGGGCGTCCAGGTGATCCGCCAGCATGCTGGCGTGGCTCTTGGTATCCGAGGCCGCAAAGCGGCAGCCGAAGTTGCCGGTGCACGCGATGATGCCCGCGCGCGCATGGCTCACGGACCACTGCAGCCCGAGCGCCTCGATGGCCGCCTTGGCGGCTGCGAGCTGCGCTTCCGGGATACCGGCGACAATCAGGTTCTGCCAGACCGTGAGCCGACAGCGCCCGTCGCCGTACTGCTCGGCGACGTCCGCCAGGCCGCGCAACTGGTCGCTTTCCATGCGGCCGAACGGTGTCGCCACGCCGATGTAATAGCGCCCTGAGTCCGCCTGCTCGTGCACGCCAATGTGGGCGGCATCCACCGGCGGCGCCGGCGATTCCACCTCCGCGGCGGCGGCCGCCTGCGGCTCGAAGTCCAGGTACTCACGCACCTGCTCCAGGAAGGC
>JAWOFB010000038.1:0-5617 GCA_046482445.1 Ectothiorhodospiraceae bacterium
GCCTGGCGCCGGAGCTTGAGCGCACGGATTTCGCCGAGCCGGAGTTCCCGGTGGTGGCGAACGTCACCGCACGGCCGGTGCGGGAGCCGGACGAGATCCGACGCCTTCTCGTCGAGCAGGTCGTCAGCCCGGTCCGCTGGGCAGACGGCATGCGCCGGGTCATCAGCCAGGGGGTGGATGAGTTCTACGAGGTCGGCCCGGGCACCGTACTGCAGGGGCTGCTGCGGAGGATTGACAGGGACCAGGCCTGCCGGAGCGTCAGCGACCCGGAACAGGTGCGCAGCATCGCGAGCGACTGGCAGAAGGGAGACTGACCGTGAAACCGCTCGAAGGAAAGACGGCAGTAGTCACCGGAGCCTCTCAGGGCATCGGGCGCGCTATATGCATCCGACTGGCCAGCGAGGGGGCCAACGTGGCCGGGCTCGACATCCAGGAGGAAGTGCTCGGGGAGACGGGCGAGTTAGTGGAAGCCGAAGGCGTCCACTTCCTCCCAGTGGGCTGTAATGTAACGGAGGCGGACCAGCTAAAGCAGGCCGTAGAGCAGGTCCAGGAGGGCTTCGACAGCCTGGACATCATGGTCAACAACGCGGGCATCACCCGGGACAACCTGCTCGTGCGCATGAGCCAGGAGGACTGGAACGCCGTGCTGCAAGTGAACCTGACCGGCGTGTTCAACGGCATAAAGGCAGTCTCTCGGGCCATGAGCCGCCAGCGCAGCGGCCGGATAGTCAACATCGCCAGCGTCGTGGGCATGATCGGCAACATCGGCCAGGCGAACTACTCCGCCAGCAAGGGCGGAGTGATCGCCTTGACCAAGACGGCCGCACGCGAGCTGGCTCGGCGCAGTGTGCTGGTCAATGCCGTGGCCCCCGGGTTCATACGGACGCCCATGACCGACCAGCTCCCCGACGAAGCACGCGATGCGTCCCTGGCGCAGATCCCGCTGGGCCGCTTCGGGGAGCCGGAAGAGGTGGCGGCAGTGGCGGCGTTCCTGGCCGGGCCGGACGCGCGCTACCTGACCGGGCAGGTCATCCGCGTAGACGGCGGCATGGTCATGTGAGGACCAGCGGGTTGCGGAACCGGCGGGCACAAGGATGTGAGTCGCCTCGACCCACCTGGAGCCAGTGCATCACAGTGCGCCGCCCTCTGCCGCTTGCAACGCTTTGGGCGCTGCCAGTAGAATGCAGCGGATTCGAGCGCCCGTCCGGCCCTTCCGGCCGGCAGCAGAAGACCCGGGTTCTGAGATAGTGTCTCGGAACTGTCACTACGCGTCCAACAATCATCAGGAGGTGCACAAGTGGCTAATGACGTAAGGGAAAGAGTCATCCAGCTCATCGCGGAGCGCATGGACGTGGAGCCGGAGCAGATCACCGACGATACGCACTTCGTCAATGACCTGCAGTCCGACTCCCTGGACATGGCCGAGCTGGTCATAGACCTGGAGGAGGAGTTTGACCTGACCATCAGCGACGAAGAGGCCCAGAAGATCGAGACGGTGGGCCAGGCTATCCAGCACATCGAAGAAGCTCAGCAATGAATGGCAGACGGGTCGTCGTAACCGGCATCGGCGTAGTCTCGCCGGTCGGTCACAGCAGGGAAACCGCCTGGCCCGCCGTGCGTGATGGGCGGAGCGGCATCGCCAGGATAGCTGCCTTCGACACGGCCGACTTCTACGTCCACATCGCGGGGGAAGTCAGCGATTTCGATCCGCTGGAGTTCTTCACCAAGCGGGAACTCAGCCGACTGGACCGGTTTGTGCAGTTCGCGCTGGTTGCGGCCGAGCGTGCCATCGAGGACGCCGGCCTGGACCTGGAAAGCGAAGACCTGGGCCGCGTCGGCACGTTCATCGGCACCGGCATCGGTGGCCTGCACGAGATCGAAGCCCAGCACACACGGCTGCTCAAAAGCGGTCCGAAGCGCACCAGTCCGCTGATGATACCCAAGCTGATGACCAACGCCGCCGCCGGGCAGGTGGCCATGCGCTACGACCTGCACGGACCGAGCATGTCCGTCTCCAGCGCTTGCGCCTCCGCATCTCACGCCATCGGTGAAGCGCTCCACTGCATCCGCTGGGGCATGGCGGACGTGCAGATATGCGGCGGATCGGAGGCAGCAATCACGCCGATGGGCCTCAGCGGGTTCCAGCAGATGAAGGCACTGTCCACCCGCAACGACGACCCGGCCGGAGCCAGCCGTCCCTTCGATGCCAACCGCGACGGCTTCGTAATGGCCGAAGGCGGGGCGATCCTCGTCCTTGAAGCCCTCGAACGGGCCGGACGGCGTGGCGCGAACATCCTGGCCGAGGTCGCCGGCTACGGGGCCAGCAGCGACGCTTACCACATCACCCTGCCCGAGCCGGACGGTCGCGGGGCCGCCCGTGCCATGCGCAACGCCCTGAGCGACGCCGGGATCGAACCGGAGGAAGTTGACTACATCAACGCCCACGGCACAGGCACACCCGCCGGGGACGATGTCGAGGCGAAGGCCATCCTCAGACTCTTCGGCGACTACGCCCGAGAGCTGCCCGTCAGTTCCTCCAAGAGCATCTTCGGCCACTTGCTCGGGGCCTCCGGCGCACTGGAGAGCGCCGTCTGCATGTGGGCAATCCAGGACAACATCTGTCCGCCGACGATCAACCTGCACGAGCCCGACCCGGAGTGCTGCGGGCTGAACTTCGTGCCCAACCAGGCCCAGGAGCGAGAGCTGAACATCGTGGTGAACAACTCGTTCGGTTTCGGGGGACACAACGTCTCGCTCGTGCTGCGCCGGTTCTCCGACTGAGCCGGGCCTGCATTCGCCGCACGTCCACTTCTCCCACCCACTGGTGTCTGCGATGGGCGAAGCCCCGGTCCGCGTCGCGCAAGTGATCACCCGCATGATCCTGGGTGGCGCGCAGGAAAGCACGCTCTACGTCTGCCAGGCACTGCGCGAGACCGGCCGCTGGGAACCGATCCTCATAACGGGCCCGCCCATCGGGCCGGAAGGGGAACTGCTGACCGAGGCCGAGCGCCGCGGCGTGCCCTACCACGTCGTCCCCCAGATGCGCCGCCAGATCAACCCGTGGCGCGACTGGCAGGCGTTCACCCATCTGACCGCCCTGCTCCGCAAGCTGCGCCCCACCATCGTCCACACCCACAGCTCAAAGGCGGGCATCCTGGGTCGGTTCGCCGGCCACGTGGCGCGCGTCCCACTCGTGTTGCACACTATACGCGGCTTGCCGTTCCATCCTTACGCACCGGCTTGCCAGAACGCCGTATTCATCCTGGCCGAACGGCTGGCCGACCTGGTGACCGACCATTTCACCTGTGTTGCGCACGCGATGATTGACGGAGCCATGGCCGTGGGCATCGGGCCGCGTGAACGGTTCACCGTCATCCGCAGCGGCATCGAAACGGCCGCTTACGAGGGCGCCGAACGGCATCGAGAACGAGTAAGGCAACGCTACGGGTTCGACCCGGACGACGTGGTCATCGGCAAGATAGCCCGCCTGTTCGACCTGAAAGGCCACCGGTTCCTGCTGAAGGCAGCGCCGCAGATAGTGGAGGCCTGCCCGCACGCGAAGTTCCTATTTGTAGGCGAAGGCATACTGCGGGAGGAACTCCTGGCGACTGCCGAGCGGCTCGGGGTTCGGGACCGGCTGGTGTTGTCCGGCCTGGTCCCGCCCACCGAGATACCAGCCATGATCAGCGCGATGGACCTGCTCGTCCACGCGTCGCTGCGGGAGGGACTGGCGCGGGTTCTGATTCAGGCCCTCCTGATGGAGCGCCCCGTGGTCACCTTCGCCCTGGACGGTGCGCCGGAGGTGATCATAGACGGAGAGACCGGGCGGCTGGTCGAACCGGAGTCAGCGAGTGGTCTGGCGGATGCGGTAGTCTGGACGGTTCGCAACTACTATCGCGCGGTCCAGATGGCCAGAGAGGGCAAGCGGCGATTCGCCGAGCAATTCAGCATCCGCGCGGCGGCGCGGGATACGGAGCGCCTCTACAATCGCCTGCTTTCCGAGCGCCTCCGCGTGCGCCGGCGGTAAACAGCTACCAGGCGTCCTTGCCGACCAGACGCACAAACACGCATCCGCACAACTCCTCGCTCTCGACCTCCCCGTCGGGACTCTTGCGGTAGTGCGTGAGGACCTGGTGACGGCGTCCACCCACCGGCGCGACGCCCTCCCCTTCCGGCGCAAGCTGCTCGACCAGTGCCTCCGGCAGCGCTGGCGCGGCCGCCGTCACCACAAAGCGATCGAACGGGCCGTGCTCCGGCCAGCCCAGCGTGCCATCGCCCACTCTGAACGAGATGTTCGCATAGCCCAGTCCGTCCCGCAGTATCTGCTCCGCTCTGTGACTCAGCTCGGGCATCCGCTCCACCGTATAGACGTGATGCACCAGCTCTGCCAGAACGGCCGCCTGATAGCCGGAGCCGGTGCCCACCTCCAGGACGCGCTCGTCGCCCGTCAGGTGCAGTGCCTGGGTCATCAGCGCCACGATATACGGCTGGGAGATCGTCTGCCCGCATCCGATAGATTGGGCGCCGTCGCAGTAGGCACGGGTCCTGGCGCCCTGTGGCAGGAACAGCTCCCGCGGCACTCGCCCCATGGCGTCCAGCACGCGCCGGTCGCCTATTCCGCGTGCGGCGAGCTGACGCTTCACCATGCGCCGCCTGGCACGCGCAAAGCGGTCCGGTGCGTCCTCCATGCACGGCCCCGGCAAAAGCAGCTTTTCCAGTTTCACGCCCGACTGGTCTCGTGTATCATACAGGGCGTACTGAACCGGACAACTCGCACAGCCTTTTCACGGGGCCGAGGCCATGCTCGAGACCAGGACCGTCGTGTTCAGCACGGAAGCTGAGATGGACGTCGTGGACGTCACCAAGGACGTGGCCGACATCCTGAACGAGACCGCCGTCTCTGACGGCGTGGTCACCGTGTTCGTTCCGGGCTCGACCGGTGGAGTGACCACCATGGAGTTCGAGCCCGGCCTGGTCAAGGACATGCAGGAGCTGTTCGAGAAGCTGGTCCCGCGCGATCACTACTACCACCACGAGGAACGCTGGCACGACAAGAACGGGCACAGCCACGTGCGGGCCAGTCTGATCGGCCCCTCGGTGACCATCCCTTTTCGGGACAAGCGGCTGATGCTGGGCACCTGGCAGCAAATAGTGTTCTTCGACTTCGACGTGCGCGCGCGCGAGCGAGAACTCATAGTGCACATCAACGGGGAGTAAGCCCTGCCCGCGAGTTTGACCCTACCGGTAGTTCGGGTATAATCCGCAGCATTCGGGGCGTGGCCCAGTCTGGCTTAGGGCGCCGCGTTCGGGACGCGGAGGTCCCCGGTTCGAATCCGGGCGCCCCGACCAACTCATTTCCGCGGAAATGAGTTGGTAGAGCAGGCGAGCAGTCGAACAGTTGAGCAGGTGAGAACGGCGAAACTGGCCCGCGCTCGCCCCATCCTGTTGCAGATTCCAGAAACGCCGCTCGCCTGCGATCCCCTGCCCTTCGACGTGCTCAGGGCCTTGAGCGAAGCCGAGACGGCTCGCCTGATCAACTGCTCAATCCGCTGGGGGATTCCCGTGGCGTTCATGTTCGCGAATCTGGACGTCTGCCAGGCGGCCGTTAGCTCCGCTG
>JAWOFB010000022.1:0-3145 GCA_046482445.1 Ectothiorhodospiraceae bacterium
GTCATGGGGCTGATCCACTCCACCAGCCCCTGGCGCAGCAGGCCGCCGATGCCCATGAGCATGAGGCTGACCGTGCAGTTGCCGCCCACGTAGGTCCGCACCCCGTCGCGCAGGCCCTGGCGGATGACGTCATCGTTCACCGGGTCGAGGACAATGATGCTGTCATCGGCCATGCGCAGGGTGGAGGCGGCATCGATCCAGTAGCCGTTCCAGCCGCTGCGGCGCAGATCGGCGTAGACGGCCTCGGTGTAATCGCCGCCCTGGCAGGTGACGATGGCCTCCATCTCGGCTAGGGCCGTCAGGTCGTGGGCGTCCTTCAGCGGCGGTACCTCCTTGCCCACATCCGGACCGGGGCGGCCGGCCTGGGACGTGGTGAAGAACACCGGCTCGATGTCGTTGAAATCGCCTTCGGCCCGCATGCGGTCCATGAGCACCGAGCCCACCATGCCGCGCCAGCCGACAAACCCTACACGCTTCATTGCCTTACCTCGCTCGCAAGGGCGTTGCGTTCCGTTTGCCGGAAACGCCGTGCCACCGTATTCCAACCGACACGTGCTCACCACCGCGCCCAACAGGGCGACAGCGTGGTTCACACGCACCGCACATGTCCGTGTCCAGCTTCGCAGAATCGCCGCTACGCCGTCCGCCGATCAACACCTCCGGAGCGCGTTCGCCCACCCTAAAGCGCCGCCACCACCGCGTCACCCATGGCGCGCGTGCCCACCAGGTGGTTGCCGTCGCCGTGGATATCGGCCGTACGCAGCCCGTCATCCAGTACGCGGCCGACGGCCGCCTCGATCCGGTCCGCCAGCGCCGCCTCACCCAGGGAATAGCGCAGCAGCATGGCCAGGGACAGGATAGTGGCCAGCGGATTGGCCCGGTCCTGGCCGGCGATGTCCGGGGCCGAGCCGTGCACGGGCTCGTACAGCCCGCGGCCGGATTCATCCAGCGATGCCGAAGGCAGCATGCCGATGGAACCGGTGAGCATGGCGGCGCAATCCGAGAGCACGTCGCCGAACAGGTTGCCGGTGACGATGACGTCGAACTGCTTGGGGTCGCGGACGAGCTGCATGGCGGCGTTGTCCACGTACATGTGGGTGAGCGCCACATCCGGGTACTCGTCCGCCAGCGCCGTCATGGTCTCGCGCCAGAGTTCGGTGGTCTCCAGGACGTTGGCCTTGTCCACGGAGCACAGGCGCCCGTTCCGCGCGCGCGCTGTCTCGAACGCCAGGCGCCCGATGCGCCGGATCTCGGATTCGCTGTAGACCAGGGTGTTGTAGCCCTGGCGCTCGCCGGATTCCAGGGTCCGAATCCCGCGCGGTTCACCGAAGTAGATGCCGCCGGTGAGTTCGCGCACGATCATGATATCCAGCCCGGCAACGATCTCCGGGCGCAGTGCCGAGGCGCCGGCGAGTTGCGGGTAGAGAATGGCCGGGCGCAGATTGCCGAACAGGCCCAGATGTGAACGGATGGCGAGCAACCCGCGCTCCGGGCGCAGCGAGCGCTCCAGGCCGTCGTAGGCCGGACCACCCACCGCGCCCAGCAGGACCGCGTCCGAGGCGCGCGCCTGATCCAGTGTTTCGTCCGGCAGCGGCACACTCTGGGCATCCACCGCCGCACCGCCGATGAGGCCGTGTTCAACGCTGACGTCCAGACCGTGGTGGGCACGCAAGGCGTCCAGTACCTTGACCGCCTCGGCCACGATGTCCGGTCCGATGCCGTCGCCCGGCAGCATGAGAAGCCTGTGCGTCATGGGTCGCTCCGTCGCTGGCTCAGGCCCGGAACAGCCACGGCGCCTCGCGCCGCCGGCGCTCTTCGTAGGCGCGAATGGCGTCGGCGTGCTGCAGGGTCAGCCCGATCTCGTCCAGCCCCTCTTCCAGCATGTGCTTGCGAAAGCCGTCGATCTCGAAGGCCAGCGTGGTGCCGTCCGGAGGGGTTACCGTCTGGGCCGGCAGATCCACGGCCAGCTGGTAACCCGGTTGTTCCGTCACCGCCTGGAACAGCTCGGCAACCGTGTCCTCGGGCAGCACCACGGGCAACAGGCCGTTCTTGAAGCAGTTGTTGTAGAAAATATCGGCGAAGCTCGGCGCGATCAGCACGCGGAAGCCGAAGTCCTTGAGCGCCCAGGGCGCGTGCTCGCGCGACGAGCCACAGCCGAAGTTGGCGCCGGTGAGCAGGATCGAGGCGCGGCGGTAGGGCTCCTGGTTGAGCACGAAATCCGGGTTCTCCGGACGCTGGCTGCAGTCCTGCCCCGGCTCGCCGTGGTCCAGGTAGCGCATCTCGTCGAACAGGTTGTCACCGAAACCGGTGCGCTTGATGGACTTGAGAAACTGCTTGGGGATGATGGCGTCGGTGTCGACGTTGCTGCGCTCCAGCGGCGCCACAATCCCCTGGTGTTGCTTGAACGGCTCCATCTCAGACTTCCCGAACGTCGACGAAGTGACCGGCCACCGCCGCGGCGGCCGCCATGGCCGGGCTCACCAGGTGAGTACGGCCTCCCTGGCCCTGGCGGCCCTCGAAGTTGCGGTTGGACGTGGACGCGCAGCGCTCGCCCGGCGAGAGCTGATCCGGATTCATCCCCAGGCACATGGAGCAGCCGGCCTCGCGCCATTCGAAGCCCGCGTCCTTAAAGATCCGGTCCAGGCCCTCGTCCTCGGCCTGCTTTTTCACCAGCCCGGAGCCGGGGACCACCATGGCCAGCGTGATGTTGTCGGCGATGCGCTTGCCCTCGACCACGCGCGCGGCCTCGCGCAGGTCCGAGATGCGGGCGTTGGTGCAGGAACCGATGAAGATCTTGTCCAGCCAGATGTCGGTCATGGGTGTCTCCGGCTGGAGATCCATGTACTCCAGGGCCCGCGCATACGCGTTACGCCGCGCCTCGTCCGTTTCCTTGAACGGGTTGGGCACGCGGCCATTGACCGGCACCACCATCTCCGGCGACGTCCCCCAGGAGACCTGCGGTTCAATATCGGCGGCGTCGATTGTCACCACCTTGTCGAACTCGGCATCCGGGTCGCTGTGCAGCGTGCGCCAGTAGGCCACCGCCTGTTCCCAGTCCTCGCCCCGGGGCGTGAACGGGCGGTTGGCGATGTAGTCGGTGGTGGTGTCGTCCACGGCGATCATGCCGCAGCGAGCGCCCGCCTCG
>JAWOFB010000136.1:0-4056 GCA_046482445.1 Ectothiorhodospiraceae bacterium
TCAGCCCCTGCGCCAGGATGTTGAACCCATCGCCGTGCATCTCGGGGCGCTGCCCGGTGCGGGCCTCGACCGCGAGCGCGGCGGCGGCGATCAGGTCGATGGTCTTATCCGGGCGCTGCATGTCGGCGACCAGGGGATGCGGGTTGGCGACGTGCAGGCCGAAGCCCTTGCGCATGCCGTGCGCCACGGCCTGCGTCAGATCAGCAGCGCGGTAGCGGGGTCTGCCGGTCTTGCCGTGGCTCGCGGCAATCCGGTCCTGTTCGGCGCGTAGTTCGTCCAGGCTCATGGACATGATCTCGGGCGGGATGTCGGCCATGCCTGCAAGTTGCGCCTTCAGGCGTTCGTTCTCTTCGCGGTCGTGGTAATTCATGCTTGGGTGTCCTTGTGTTCGGGGGTCGGTTGAAAGACGGGCCAGCCGGACGGCAGCGGCTCATTGCGCGCCAGGTGTTCGGCGCCAAGCGTCACCGGCTCGGGCAGGTCTGCGGGTGCTGGGGGTGCCTGCGTGCCGTGACGCTCAACACGAAGTCCGTTCTTCGGCATGGTCGGGTGGCTCGGGTATCTGTTCGCATGAACAGTATCCCGGCGAGGACTGACACCGCGCGTCAGTTGCCGAGCAAGTCGGTCAGCAGGTCATACAACCGGCGTTGACTGGTCGGGCAGCCCGTGCGGCGAAGGATCAGCAGCGCGGCCTCGATACCATCGCGTGGTGGTCGTGCGCCAGCTTCGATCCGATCCAGGCCGCGTGCATGCGTCTCCTGCATGCGGAGGACGTGACCCGCCAGGGTGTGCAGGCTTTGAGTCCGCTTCGGGTCCAGTGCGGCCACTAGGTCGGACAGGGCCGCATCGCGCTGCACCAGGGCATGCGCCCGGTCCAGGGCTTCGCGGGTGGCGGTGCTGATCGCGGTCATGGGGCGGCTTCCTCAAACCTTCGTTGGAGATATAAACAACCAGCTAGGGGGCCGAAAATCTCCGGCACAACCCGGTCTCCGCTGCCCCCACCTTGGCGCCCTCGCCTTGGGACCCGGAGCGCATCAGCCACCAGACTTCGCCAGTAGCAAGGCGCGCTCGACTTCGACGCGCAGCGGTTCCAGTTCGCCGGCCAGGTGCGGTGCGGTGGCGACGATGCGCCCGGGGATGGTGGCGATGATCTCGGCAACGGCATCCAGCGTGACCCGGCGCACGGTGTCCAGCAGTTCGACGGGTGCAACCTCGCCGTGCATCTCCGTGTTCGCCATCTCGATTCGCTCGGCCTGCGCGCGTGCGAGGCGGGCGCGTTCGCCGGGCAGGTCGGATGCAGCCATGCGGGTATCAGCTTCGTCGCGTAGGCGCTGAGTGTAGACGCCGATCCATTCGCCCAGGGTGGCACCGCGCGGTAGCTGCCCATCAGCGACGAGACGCCGGACGGTTCGAGGGTTCAGGCCCACGGCTTTGGCGAAGGTGTCGGCAGTCGGCTTGACGTCGGTTCTCATGGGCAGGGCTCCCTTTGGGGGTGGGTGGTGCATAGCCCGTAATCGGGCTCCTCGACCTCCGCAGTACAGGTGCAGCCGAAGGACCCGGGGCGCCACGCATAAACAACCTCGCTCCCAGGGGGCACGCACACATACGGCTAGGCGCGTCATCGAACCCGCGTGCATCGGCTTCGGACAGGTCCCAGCGCAGGCCACCAGGCGCCGCTGGTGACGCGATCTCCTGCGGGATGGGTCATCGCCCCGGCTTTGCAGGACGAACCAGCCGCAGGCCGCCCGGTAACGCGCGCCGCCCTTTTGCTGTGAGCTTGATGCGTGGCTTGCGGCCTTGCCCAGTATTGGCGCTGATGTATCCAGCCGCCGCCAAAGTTGCGACAGCTCGCCGGAACTGGCGCGGCCCGAGTTGGGTGGCATCGCGGAATGAATTGCGGACGATAAACCCGGCATGCCTCTCATCTTCGCTTACAACTTTGCTGGTCCCGAGAATCGCCAGGTAAGCCAGTGCGGCATGTGAGCCTAACTTGTGGGTGACGTCTGCCACGGCATACAGCGAATGTTTGACGAAGACCTGTTCCGGCGTTATTCCCTTCTCCTTCCGTGTTTCCAGGATTCGCCTCTTCGTATCCGTCACATATTCAACCTCTACCACTTCATCCATACCCTATACCTCTATATTAAATACCTATCTTTAACTTATCTCTTAACCTATCTCTTAAAAGATAAGGGACAGGGGGACACTGGTGTCCTCCTAGGGGACATGGGTGTCCTCCTAGGGGACGTGGATGTCCCCCACCCGGACACGGGTGTCCTCCTTCTCGCGGAGTAGCTCCGTCACCATTCGCCACATCTCTTCGCCTCGCTTGTCCGCATACCGGCCCGGTGCCCGTACAATCTCTGCATCCGTCCGCACGGGAAATCCGTCGAGGACAATCCGGCCCGCCTCGGTCATGATCTCGCGCAGTTGCTCCACGTCGCGTTCCAGCGTTTCCAGCGGGCTTTCCAGGAGGATCGCATCATGGACAGGCGCACAGATTCGCAGGCCCGCGTCATGCGCCATGCTGCACGCCAGGCGTAGCATCTCCGCGCCGTTCGCTTGGCTTGGAAAGTTTTGCAACGTGGTGGGCCGGGTATCCGCGCCGACATGCAGACGCCACCCGAAAACGGTATCTATGTACCCGTTCAGGTCCGCGTAATTCAGAAGCGAATCGACCCATCGCCAGTAGCGCGGATACGCCTCTGCATGCGCCCGCAAGAGCTGGCGGCCTCGGTAGGGAATGGTCCCAATACGTTGCGCCAGGGTGCGTTCCCGCATCCCGTACTGCGTGCCCAGGACAACGGCCTTGCACTGGTCCCGGACGGTCCCGTGAGTCGCTTTGGTTGCGCCCTCCGGTGCCATTGCGGAGTGGATGGCGAACGCGAGATACGGATCGCCGCTTGTGTACCCGTCCATCATCGCCCGATCGCCGGAGAGCTTTGCAGCGATCGCCACCTCCTGACTGCTGAAATCCACATAGGCGAGGCCCATTCCCGGCTTCGGTTGAATGAGACTCCGCAGCCATGCAGACGGGCCGAATATGAATTTCGCGTTGCTGGGCAGGTTGCGCCCGGTCTTCGATCCGAAAACACCCAGCAGGGTACGGTTGCGGCCATCGGTTCCGACCGACAGTGAAGACAGGCGCATTTGCGCCAGGTTGTCGCGGGCCTCGCGGATCGGTGCCAGCCATGAATGCGCGCGTACCTGCTGCCGGAACGTCTCTTCGTCGAGTGCCAGGCGGCCCGTCTCAGTCCTCGGCCAGGCGACTTCGTGCTGCGCTAGCAGAGCCTCGAAACGGTCCATCTTGAACGTGGTGCCCTCGAAGACCGGATACTCGGAGCAGATACGCGCAATCAGGTCCGACTTGATCGCGTCCCACTGCTCGGCCAGACGTCCCAGGGTCGGAACGTCCATCGGGATACCCCGGTACTCCATCGCCGCAACGGAACGCATATAGCGGCCTCTCAGCAGGGCATGCGGCAACCAATGCGGGCGGGCCTGTAACGCATGTGCCAGGCGCGGTAACAGCCGGTCAAGCGCCTCCACATCCGTTTGGCAATAGTCGAGGATTCCGGCCTGCTGCTGCGATGTCCAGGGTCCGCCGGATAGGATCAGGTCGCGCCACTCAGTCTTTTCCTCAGCGGCCATTCCGTCGAGCTTGAACCAGGAGAGCGCGCCGATCAGGCCCCGACCGCGCGGAACAGAAAGCCCATTAGTCAGGGTGCGGAATTCCGCGTAGCAGTCAAGAATGTTCGCCGGTAACGGCCAGTCCAGGGCTAAGTGACAGTGCAGCTCCGCAGACGCCAGGTAGGCCACATAGAGGGCATCGTCTCCAATAGGGAACGGCGGGACGTCCATGTCCCGCAATTCATCCCGCCAGTGCCGCAGCACGCGCCCGGTGCGTAACTCTTTCGCCACCATGCAAACGGGCACTTGCCGATTGCCGGGGGTCCCTCCCTGGTGAAACTCAAAGTCCACGCACCAGAGCTCGCGGAACGGGAGCTGATCGAGCATCAGCCAATGCCTAGCAATTCACGCAGCAGAGGGTGTTCCTCG
>JAWOFB010000251.1:0-3699 GCA_046482445.1 Ectothiorhodospiraceae bacterium
GGGGGTTCCGGTAATACGCGTGCGTTCGCCGGATTCGGGCCCCACGCGTAGCAGGCGGCCGGGGCGTTCGGTGACCAGTAGATCACCGTCCGGCAGGAACGCCATGCCCCAGGGGTGTTCCAGGCCGTCCGTGACCGTCGCCACCCGGAAGCTGTGGGCATCACTCGCGTGGACGGGCTGCGCCGCCGCCATCGGGGCGAACAGCGCCGCGGCGAGGAGAATCCATCGTCGTTGCATACGACGTCTGTTGTTCATGTCAGCCCAGGCGCGTGCCATTGGGTACGGGTTGATCCGGGCCCACCAGGATGACGGCGCCCTCGGCATCACAGAAGCCCGTCACAAGGCACTGGGAACGCACCGGTCCGATGCGCTTGGCCGGCAGGTTCACCACGCCGAGCACCTGGCGGCCGATCAGGTCCTGCGGGGTGTAGTGCTGCGTAATCTGGGCGCTGGACTGCAGGCTGCCAACCTCCGGGCCGAAGTCCACGGTCAGCTTGTAGGCCGGCTGGCGGGCCTCCGGGAACGTCTCTGCGTGGGTGATGGTGCCGGCTCGCAAGTCGACGGCCTGGAACTGGTGCCACTCGATGGTCGTCATGCGGTCTCCGTCCACTTGAATGAGGCACTTGCGCGGGGCGTGTACCGACATGATGCCAGGTCGCGCCGCCTGTCCACAGTTCCTGTGGATAAGAATGTGGACAACCGTTGCAATCAGCGCTGGAAGCCGCGTGATGCGCGGCCCGGTTTCAAATTGATGAACTTTTCGCCGATTTTGTGAACCATCCGAATATCAGAAACTTACCGTTTCTGCGCGCCGCTGTGCGAGCGCATCGACGGGCCCGCAGCCGGGTTGTCGGCCCCTTGACAAGGGGTTCCCGCATGCTGTGCACAACATCGGGGCGTGGTGCTCACGCATGGCAATGAGGGTGGCGCGGTGAGTACACTGGTGGACTGCTGCCACCGGGACTTGGTCCCGAGCCACCAAAAGGCGGAATCCCATGCAGGACAACGACCAGGTCATCGACCAGGCGGCGCAATCCGCGGTGGATCTGGGCAATCAGCTCGCCGAGCAGGAAGAGCAGGCGGATGTCCAGGACATTGCCGACGGGTTGCTGTCCGGTGCCATCCACTACTGGCTGTATACCCGCCAGCCCTGTGATGACCCGCGCTGCCCGGACTGCGCGCCGTTGCGCACACCGGAATGGCGGTTGCAGGCGTTGCAGCAGTTGGTCGATGAGCTCGCCCGCAGCAGTGAGTACTTCGAGGCCCCGGGGGACATGACCCCGGGCAATGCCTGAACCGTGGCGAGCAACCCATGACTGCTGACCGGCCGCATCCGCCGCAAGCGCCCGAGGCCCCGGAGCCTGTCACGCACCACGGTCATACGCGCCACGATGCCTATGCCTGGCTCCGGGATCCGCACTGGCGCGAGGCCATGCACGACCCGCAACGCCTGGCGCAACCGATTCGCGATTATCTCGAGGCGGAGAACGCCTACGCCGAGGCGGTGATGGCGCCCACCAAGCCGCTGCAGGGTGAGCTTTTCCGGGAGCTGCGCGGGCGCATCAAGGAAGACGACAGCTCGGTGCCCCAGCGCGACGGCCGGTATTTCTACTACAGCCGGTACCGCGAAGGCGGTCAGCATCCCTTGCTGTGCCGCCGTGAAGGCAGCGAGTCGGCACCGGAGACCGTCCTCATTGACGGCGACGCCGAGGCGGCCGGCCGTGATTACTTCCGGCTGGGCGGCGCCGAGCACTCCCCGGATCATCAATACCTGGCCTACGCCGTGGATACCGTCGGGGCGGAGAGCTGGGTCATCCGTGTCCGCGACCTGGCGAGCGGCACCGAATTCCCGGAATCCATCGCCGACGCCTGCGGCGACTTCCAGTGGTCCGCCGACAGCCGGCAGCTCCTCTATACCGTGCTGGACGCGGACCACCGCCCGAAATGGGTCTACCGGCACAGCCTGGGCACGGATCCGGCCACCGATGCGCTGGTCTACGAAGAGCCGGACGACGGCTTTTTCGTGGACGTGGACAAGACCGAGAGCGGTCGCTTTCTGCTGATTACCAGCCACGACCACGTGACCACGGAGATCCGGGTCATCCCGGCGGCGGAGCTCGCCAGCGAACCCCACGTGCTGCTGCCCCGTGAGCCGGGCGTCGAATACGAGGCCAGCGACCACTTTGATCAATGGCTGCTGCTCACCAACCGGGGCGCGGCGGATTTCCGGGTGGTGACGGCGCCGCTGGACTGCCCGGAGCCGGATTCCTGGCAGGAGCTGGTACCGCACCAGCCGGGGCGGCTCATCCAGGAGATGGTTGTCTACCAGGATTACCTGGTGCGCCTGGAGATCAGCGATGCTCTGGCGGGCATCGTCGTGCGCCGGCTGGCGGACGGCGTCGAGCATACCGTGGCCTTCCCCGAGGCCTGTTACGAGCTCGGCGTGGTCCCCGGCCTGGAGTTCGCCACCAACACCCTGCGGTTCACCTACAGCTCCCTGAGTACACCGGTTCAGGTCTATGACTACGACATGGCCACCGGCGAGCGCTGGCTGCGCAAGGAGCAGGTCATCCCCAGTGGTCACGACCCGTCGGCCTACGTGGTCGCCCGGCACTGGGTGACGGCGCCGGACGGGGCGCGCGTGCCGGTGTCACTCGTCCACCACCGCGATGTCCGCCCGGATGCGCAGACGCCGTTGCTGCTCAGCGGTTACGGTGCCTACGGCATGATCGACCTGCCCGGTTTCTCGCCCCTGCGCCTGAGCCTGGTGGACCGGGGCTTCGTTTATGCCATGGCCCACGTGCGTGGCGGCAAGGAGTGTGGCGATCACTGGTACCGGAACGGCAAGCTGGAGCAAAAGCCCAATACCTTCAGTGACTTTATTGCGGCCGCTGAGGGCTTGATTGCGGCCGGCTATACCGGTGTGGGGCGGGTCACGGCGTTCGGTGGCAGCGCCGGTGGCATGCTGGTCGGGGCCGTGGTGAATCAGCGCCCGGACCTGTTTCACGCCGCGGTGGCCGACGTGCCCTTCGTGGACGTGCTCAACACCATGCTGGATCCTGGGTTGCCCCTGACGCCACCGGAATGGCCGGAGTGGGGCAACCCGCTGGCGGACGCGCAGGCCTACGAGATCATCCTGGCGTACTCGCCCTACGACAATGTCCGCACCCAGGCCTATCCGCACATGCTGGTCACCGCCGGGGTCTCCGACCCGCGAGTGACCTACTGGGAGCCGGCCAAATGGGTTGCCCGGCTGCGCTCTCTCAAGACCGATCCGAACCTGCTGGTGCTCCACACCAACATGAGTGCCGGTCACGGAGGCCCGGGCGGGCGCTTCGACTTCCTGGAGGAGGTCGCCTACCGTTACGCGTTTGTCCTGATGGTCTATGACTTCCCCGAGGCGCGGGCCGAACAGGGCGAGGCCAGCGGCGCCGGTCATCCGCACGAAGCGCCTTCAAGACGGTGAGTGCGGGACCCGCAGTAAAAAAGCGGGCGACCCCTTGGGTCGCCCGCGAGCACCTCCAGCTTCGGTCACACCGTCAGCGTACTTGCCGGCGGTGGCGCCGGATCGATTACCGATCCCACAATTGCAGTTATACCCGACAGATCCCGATTGTTGAAATGAAGAGGTAACATCTTCGCGATTGGTCCGGTCAATCATAGTGGCATCCTGAGGCACTCAAGTCCTGGCGTTTGTTG
>JAWOFB010000279.1:0-4461 GCA_046482445.1 Ectothiorhodospiraceae bacterium
GCGCACCACGTTGGTCACGCCGCCCGAGCCGATGCCTTCCAGCAGGGCCGCCACCGACGAGGCATGACACAGGCGCGTGCAGTGATCCACGTTGTTGGTCCCCAGCCCGGCGCGCATGAGCTTCTGAAACAGGTAGGCCTCTTCGTTGGAGCCCTTGGCCGAGCCGAAACCGGCCAGGGCATCACCACCAAACTTGTCGCGAATGCTGGCCAGGCCGCGACCCACCCGGTCCAGCACCTCCTCCCAGTCCGCCTCGCGGAACGCCGGCAGCACGGTCTCCGGGTCCACCGGCCCGCCCGGACGGCGCGGACCGCCGTCATCCCAGGATAGCGAGCCCTTGGGATAGGCATCGTCCCGGCGGATCAGCGGGCGTGTGAGGCGATGGGCGTGGCTGGTGTAGTCAAAACCGTACCGCCCCTTGACGCACAGCCGCCCGGCATTCGCCGCACCATCCCGGCCGCGCGCCTCGATGATGCGGTTGCGCTCCCGGTCCACCACCCAGCTCAGGGCACAGCCCACGCCGCAGTAGGGGCACACCGAATCCACCACCCGGGCCGCTACACGCTCACTGGTCATGACGTCACGTCCTCGTCCAGCGCCAGGCCCGCCAGGCTGCGGTTGGTCAGCGCGCCGGTGGGACAGACCGCCTGACACTCGCCGCACGCAACACAGGTACTCGCCCCCATGGACGTATCCAGGTCGAAGGCGATGCGCGTCTCCGCCCCCTTGCCGCTGCGCGTCATGACGTGGTTGTGCTGCAGCACGTTACAGCCCCGGATGCAGCGGTCGCAGAGGATGCAGGCCTGATGGTCCACGGCAATCACCGGTGACGAGTCATCATGGCGCGGTTCCGCGGCCGGATGGCCGCCGAAGCGCGAGGTCGTGACCCCGTAGTCGCGTGCCAGCGCCAGCAAGGCATCGTCCCCGGTGCTGGCCTCCCGGGCCCCGGGTTGCGGGTAATCCGCCAGGAGGAGCTCCAGGAGCATGCGGCGGTTGCGGTGGACGCGCTCGGACCCGGTAGCCACGTCCATGCCCTCCTCGCAGGGCCGCACGCAGGCGGCCGGCAGATTGCGACCGCGGGTGTCCACCACGCACATCCGGCACACACCCACCGGCGGCAGGCGCGGGCTGTGGCACAGCACCGGGATATCGATCCCCAGCCCCTGCGCGGCATCCCAGATGGTGGTGCCGGCGGGGACGGTGACCGGCTGGTTGTCAATGGTGAGGGAAACAGTGTCGTTCATGCGTCCTCCGCTCGCAGCCGCGCTGCTTCCTCCGGGAAGTGATGGAGCACGCTCATCACCGGGGTGAGCGCCACCTGGCCCAGGCCGCAGATCGAGGTCTGGGCCAGCGTCTCGTCGAGTTCCGTCAACAGGACCTCCAGGCCGGGTTCGGGCGCGCCGGCCCGGGCGGCATCCAGCTTGGTCACGGCCTCGGCCGAGCCGGTGCGACAGGGCACGCACTTGCCGCAGGACTCGCTGCTGAAAAAGCGCACCTGCTGGATGGCCACATCCAGCAGATCCCGGCCCGTTCCCACCACCAACAACGCCCCCGACCCCAGGCCGGAACCGGCGGCGGCCAGGGCGTCGAAATCCACCGGCGTCTCGGCGCGCTCGGCGGGCAGGAACGGCGTCGATGCGCCCCCGGGGGAAAACGCGTACAAGTCCCGGCCGCTGCTGAGGCCACCGGCGCGCGCGATGACCTCGCTCACCGGGGTCCCGGTGGCCACGCAGTAGACCCCGGGCGCGGCCACATCCCCGGAGACCGACAGCAGTTTGATGCCGGCATGGCCGTCTCGCCCGCGGGCCCGCCACGCGGTGGCGCCCTGATCCAGGAGCTGCGGGATCAGGGCAAAGGTCTCGACGTTGTTCATCAGCGTCGGGCCACCGGCGTACCCCACCTGGGTGGGGAACGGTGGCTTGTTGCGCGGCTCGCCCCGCTTGTCCTCGAGCCCCTCCAGCAGCGCTGTCTCCTCGCCCATGATGTAGCCGCCGGGGGAGACGAACAGCTCCAGCTCGAAGCCGAAACCGGTCCCGAGGACATCCTGGCCGAGGACACCCGCCGCCCGGGCCTGCGCCATGGCCGCCTCCAGGGCCTCGCGGGCGTGTTCGTACTCGTGGCGCAGGTAGATGATGCCGTGACTGGCGCCGATCACCCAGCCGGCGAGCACCATGGCCTCGATCACCAGGTGGGGTACCTGATGCAGCAGCATGCGGTCCTTGAACGTCCCCGGCTCGCTCTCGTCGGCGTTGCAGATCACCGTGCGCGGCTCGCCGTCGGCGGCGCGGGTGAAACGCCACTTGCGACCGGTGGGGAAACCCGCGCCGCCCATCCCGCGCAGGCCGGCTTCCTCCAGAACCTGGATCACGGCCTCGGGATCACTGCCGTCCAGGACCTGGCGCAGGACGCGGTAACGGTCCGCGGGCTCGGGGTACGGGTCGATGGCGCCGGCCTCCGAGGGCGGGTCCGGGGCAACCGTCAGCCGTTGATCCCCGGTCATGCCGGAGCGCAGGCGCTCGGCATCGCCGGTCACCGGGAGGCCGTCGGCCAGCCCCGCCGGGGCCGCGTGACACAGTCCCAGGCAGCTCACCGGCACCACCTCGATGTCTTCAGCGCCCTGCAGGGCCGTTGCAACGGCTTCGGGAAAGTGCGGGCCGGCCTGCATACGGCAGGCGGCGTCGCGACACACGCACAGCTGCCGCGACGCCCGGCGCTGCCTTGTAAACACCGGATAGAACGAGCGCAGCGCCTCCAGCCGGTGCAACGGCACCTGCCGCTCGTGTGCAAGCGCCGTCAGGCTGTCATCGCTGAGCGCGCCGTCGCGGTGCTGCCGGAGCATCAGTTCCCGGAGCAGTTCCATGACGCGCCTCCTGCCACTGTCTGTTGCCTCTAGGGAAGTGCTGAATAATCCGCGCGGGTCTCTGCGTTTCATGGCGGGGCTCTGGCAAGGCGGCGTTCGCAGTGAATGGCCGTAGCCCTTTACAAGAACGCCAACGCAGACCAGAGCGCCGCCATGGAGCGCCCGTAGGGGCCGATGCAGCGCGTCATTCGGCTGTGACGACTGAGCCGCCCAGTAAGCCCCTCAGGTCAGCCTGGGCACGAACGCGCTGCATCGGCCAGAGACTCGTGGGAATTTTTCAGCGCTTCCCTAACAAACCACGATCCGGCCACGAGCGCCATAGCCAGCGGCGCCGCCTGCCGTGCCCTGTGCGACAGGTCAGTCCGCTTCGAAGAACGCACGCACCACGCCGATATCCCGGGTCCGCCCCATGGGTGGCAGGCTGTCCAGGAACTGGCGGCCGTACGAGCGCCCGGTGAGACGCGGGTCGCCGATCATGAGCACGCCGAAATCGTCGTGATCCCGGATCAAGCGACCCACGCCCTGGCGCAGGGCAATCACCGCCTGGGGTAGTTGGTAGTCGCGAAAGGGGTTCCCCCCCTGGCGCCGCAAAAAGTCAATCCGCGCCTCGGTGACCGGGTCGTTGGGTGCCGCGAAGGGCAGGCGGTCGATGAGCACCGCCGACAGCGCCGCACCCTTGACGTCCACCCCCTCCCAGAAACTGCTCGTGCCCAGCAGGACCGCATCACCGGCCGTGCGGAAGCGCTCCAGGAGCTGATTCTGGGAGGCCTCGCCCTGCACCAGCAGGGTGTAGGGCAACCGTTCCCGGAACACCTCGGCGGCCGCACGCAGGGCGCGGTGGCTGGTAAACAGCACGAAGGCGCGCCCGCCGCTCGCGCGGATGACCTGCTCCGCGGCATCCAGGAAGGCATCCGGGTAGGCGGCCTCGTTGGGCTCGGGCATGCCGGACGGCGTATAGAGCAAGGCATTGTTGCGGTAGTCGAAGGGGCTGTCCACACGCAGGGTCCGCACGCTGTCATCCAGCCCCAGGCGCTCGCGAAAGTGGTGAAACTCGCCGCGCACGGACAATGTCGCGGAGGTGAAGATCCAGGCACCGCGGTGGCTTTGCATGCGCGCCTGGAAGGGGCCGCCCACGTCCAGCGGCGTGAGCCGCAGGGTGAACGCCTGGGCATGGGTCTCGTACCAGCGCACATACGCCTCGTCCTCGCCACCGGCGAAGCGCTCCAGCAACGCAACCGTGTCCACGGCCCGGCGGTGACAGTTCTCCAGCCCGGGGCCGCGCTCGGTCAGCGTCTCCAGGGTGGCGGCGAGTGCGGCCGTGGCCCGCTGCAGTTCGTCCAGACCCCGGGCGGCGGCGTCGGCATCCGCGACACGCTGCCAGGCCGCGCGCTGGCCGGCCTCGCCCAGGGCCAGCCGCAGGTCCTGGACAGCGCGCCGAACCTGATCCAGCGCCTCCGGCAGGGCGGGTTGATCCCCGGCCTCGCGCAAGTATTCGGCCTGGCTGTCCCGGAGCAGTTCCAGGAATTGCCGGCTGCTCAGCGACAAGCCGAAGAATTGCGCCGCCACCTCCGGGATCTGGTGGGCTTCGTCGAGGATCGTGG
>JAWOFB010000339.1:0-3747 GCA_046482445.1 Ectothiorhodospiraceae bacterium
TTTACTACTAAATTCCCGATGTCCATGTATTTTATTAATATCAAATGCAACTTTTAATCCTTCAACAAGTCCCCGTAAGGCCTGTATTTGTGGAACTGTTCGGGTATCTGCATAGTCTCCATTTTGAAGCCCCCCGATATATGCTATGCCTATCGAATCTTCATTATGTCCATAGCATACCCGGGGAACAAATCCAGCAACACCCTGATGTTCCACCGGCTCGACCCGACAACCCTGGGGCGGCTGGTTGCCCTCTACGAGCACAAGGTCTTCGTCCAGAGCGTCATCTGGGGGATCAACCCCTTCGACCAGTGGGGGGTGGAACTCGGCAAGAAACTGGCCAAGGAGCTGATCCCCGCGGTGACCGCGGGGGCCGACCCACCGGCCGGTATCGATGGCTCCACGCGGGGGCTGCTGGACATGCTGCACCGGCGTGACTGAGGGCCGTCCCCGCGTCGAACCGTGCACCCAACCCATCACCGAATCATCGCAACGCAGGGAAACAGTCAATGAGCCAATCGATCCGCAAAGTCGTCTTCCCGGTCGCCGGGCTCGGAACCCGCTTCCTGCCAGCCACCAAGGCGAGTCCCAAGGAAATGCTGCCAGTGGTGGACAAGCCGCTGATCCAGTACGCCGTGGAGGAGGCCGTGGCCGCCGGTGCCGAGACGCTCATCTTCGTCACCGGCCGGACCAAGCGGGCCATCGAGGACCATTTCGACAAGGCCTACGAGCTGGAGACAGCCCTGGAGGCGAAACAGAAGGACGAGCTGCTGGCCATGGTGCGCGGTACCGTGCCCGAGGGGGTGAGCTGCATCTACATTCGCCAGGGCGAGGCACTGGGGCTCGGGCACGCCGTCCTGTGCGCCCGCCCGGTGGTCGGCGACGATCCCTTTGGCGTCATTCTGGCCGACGACCTCATCGACGGTAAGGGCGACAAGGCCATGGCCCAGATGGTGCGCCAGTACGAGCAACATCAGTGCTCGTTGCTCGGCGTCGAGCGCGTCCCGGAAGCCGAGACCGGCAGCTACGGCGTGGTCAGCGCCCGGGACTTCGACGAAGGGGTTTCGGCGGTGGATGCCATTGTCGAAAAACCCGCCCCCGCCAAGGCACCGTCGAATCTCGGTGTCGTGGGGCGTTACATCTTCACTGGCAGCATCTTCGACGAGCTTGAGCGGACAACGGCCGACGACAAGGGCGAGGTTCAGCTCACCGACGCGATTTCCTCACTGCTCAACCGCGAGCGCGTCCTCGCCCACGAGTTCGCCGGTGACCGCTACGACTGCGGCAGCAAGCTCGGCTATCTCAAGGCCACTGTGGAATACGGGCTGCAGCACCCGGAGCTGGGTGAGGCCTTCCGCGCCTACCTGGACAACCGTTAAGGAAACGCTGAAGGGCTTCCCTGAGGGAATCTCAAGGGGATGGCGGCGGGTTGTCGTCCCGCGGCGGGCGCACTTGCCCCGCCGCGTCAGCGTCAGCGATGCCGCTGAGCTGGATATGCAGGGCTTCCACCGAGATCTGGATCTCGCGCAGGGACAGCGCCAGGGACAACAGCATCAGCAGCAGGCTGCCAATAAACAGGACTTGCGCCACCAGCAGCCAGCCGGCCAGTAACACCAGCATGCACAGCACGCAGGTAAACAGGCTGCCCACGCCCACCACCTGCATATTCCGGATCAACAGCACGCGCCGACGCAGGCTCTCGATCTGCCGGTACAGCGTCGTCTCGTGGCTGTCGCGATAACGCGACTGCAGATCGCGAATCAGTGCAGCCAGCGCCAGGAAGCGGTTGGTGTACGCGAGCAGCAGGAGCGAGATCGCGGGGAACAGCAAGGCTGGTGTCGCCAGGTTGAGCTCCATGCCGGGCAGGGCCCCCTCAATGGCGGTGAATGGGATCATGGCTACTTGCTGCCATTGCGCCGCAGAATGCGGGATACCATACCATTGGATCAGCCCGTGCTGGCAGCGGTACCCGCAGCCCAGCGCAGGCGGTCGGCCAGCCAGCGGGCGCCCGGGCCCGGGCCGTCCGGGTCGGCATGGGCCAGGTACAAGGTCGTCCAGCGTTCGCCGCCCTGGAGCAGCGGCAACGGGCGCAGGGCACCGCTGGCCAGCTCCTCGCGGATAATGCCGTCGGCGACCCAGGCGAAACCCAGACCCAGGCACAGGGCGCGAATGGCGGTGGCCTTGTGGCTGACGGTCCATCGCTGCTCGGCGACCTGCCAGCCGGCGGCGCGCTCGCGCTGCGTCCCGCTGTCGCGGATGAACAGGTGCCGGTACCCCTGCAGATCCGCAGCCGTCAGGTTGCGACCCAGTTGGTGTAACGGGTGATCCGGTGCGGCCACCGCGCGCAGGCGCACCGCCATGAGCGGGTCGGCCACAAAGCCGGACGGCACCCGGGAGCACACCGCCAGGTCCACCAGCCCCTCGCGCAGGGCCTCCTCGCCGCCGCCGAGGACGGTCTCGTAGAGTTCCACGCGCGTATCCGGAAAGGCGTCACCAAAGTCGCGCAGGCAATCCAGCAGCAACCACGTCGGGAACAACACCTCGGCACCCAGGCCGATCACCGGCTCCGCCCCGGCACCCAGCCGCGCCGCGGTCTCCTCGAGTCGCCCGGCCTCGGCCACCAGGGCCCGCCCGCGCCGGTACAGGACCTCGCCTGCCTGGGTGAGCACTGCCCGCCGTCCCTCGGTCCGGAACACGGCCAGCCCCAGCTGCTCCTCCAGTCGCTGAACGGCGTGGCTCACGGTGGACTGGCTCTTGTTCAACACGCCGGCGGCACCGGCGTAACTGCCCGCTTCCACCACCGCCACCAGTGCTCGCCACTGCTCGAGGGAGACACGCGGCCGCATCAGGCCTCCGCGTTCGATTATATCGATTATTTAAAGCGAAATTTTGCGCTTTTCCATCGACTCGAGCAATTGTCTAATAGCGCCAGGTTCAACAGCGAGGACAGATCCATGACCACAATCCTGCAACTCAACAACAGCATTTTCGGTGACGACGGCCAGTCATCCCGCCTGGCCGATCAGTTCGTGGCCCGCTATCGCCAACACACCCCGGAGACCCGCGTCATCCGGCGCGACCTGGCCGCCGACCCCGTCCTCCATCTCACGGCCGCGCGCTTCGGCGCCGCCCTAACCGCGGAGGACGAGCGCACCGCGGAGCAGGCGCGCGATGCCGCCATCGCCGACACGCTCATCGAGGAGCTGGAGGCGGCGGACGTGCTGGTCATCGGCGCGCCGACCTACAACTTCCACGTCGCGTCCACGCTCAAGGCCTGGATCGACCACGTTGCGCGCGCCGGGCGCACGTTCCGCTACACGGCCAACGGGCCGGAGGGCCTGCTCACGGGCAAGACCGCTTACGTCTTCCTCACCAGCGGCGGCCAGTACATCGGTACGGACATGGACTTCGAGGCACCGTACCTGCGCCACTTCCTGGGCTTTCTGGGGATTGGTGACGTTCACATCACCCGCGCCGAGGGGCTCGCCATGGGCGAGGACACCAAGACACGCGCCATCACGGACGCACAGGAGCGCATCGAGGCCTTGGTCGCCGGTTGATTGACAGCCCCCGCTGCGGGCGAACGCCGCGGGGGCGCGCCACGACCGGCCAGGTTGAACCGAGACACCCGAAGGGCAGCCGTCCCTGCGACCGAGCGCTAGACCGAGACAATGAACCAGTCGTTGTGCAGGTCTTCCTTGTTGTACTGCAGTGACTGGTTGTCATCGGCGGCGAGCCGTACCCGGC
>JAWOFB010000366.1:0-6277 GCA_046482445.1 Ectothiorhodospiraceae bacterium
CCACGATCATGACATTCTCGGCGCGGTCCTTGGCGCTGCCGGCAAGTTCCCGGGCCAGCTGGCAATCCTCCCGGGGATCGGAAGACCGCGGGCGGGTCCCCTTGATGGGCCGGGTCTCTATGGCGTCACCGGAAACGGCGAGGAACCGCTCCGGCGACAAGCTGAGCACGTTCGCACCGCCCGGCAACTCCAGCCACGCCCCGAACGGCGCGGGCGTCCAGCGCCGCAACCGGCAATACGCATCCCAGGGATCACCGCTGTAGCCGCAGTGAAAGGCCCGGGCCAGGTTCACCTGGTAGCAGTCGCCCTCCCGGAGATAGTGCTGTACGGCCCGGAACGCCGCCGCATAGCCCGGACGCCCCGGTTCCTCGTGCAGTGGCCCGGCCCGGAACCGGGGCGGCTCATCCGGCGGGCTGGCGGCAAGGCGCGAGCGGAGCACGGCCGCCACCGCCTCGCCCCCGGGCTGGACGGCAAGCCAGGCGGCCTGCCGGTGGTGATCCAGGACAACGGCACAGTCGTAGAGCCCCAGGCTCAGGGCCGGCACGCCATCGCTCGGCCGTGCGTCCGCCGCCCCCAGGACAGCCGCGGCACCGAGATCGTAGCCGAAACACCCCAGGACGCCGCCACTGAAAGGCAACCCCGGGACCCCCGCGCGCCCGTCGCCGAGCCACTCCGCCAGGACGTCCCAGGGGTCAGCGTCGACGGGTTGCCAGGGCTCCTCCGGGCCGGCCTGGAGCCACGTGCACCCGGCGTCCCAGGTCAAACGCCGACGCGGCAGCGCCACCATGATGTCGTAGCGGGCCCAGGCCCGCGGCGCACCACTGTCCAGCCAGCCGGCACCGGGCAACCCCCGCAGGCGCGCGAACAGGGACACCGGCTCCGCCGGGTAGGGCCAAGCCTCGACAGTCGGGCCGGTCACGGACACCTCCTGATCGTCGGTCTCGCCATTGGGCGGAGCTGGTTCTCCATTGCCGCGGTGTGGCGCCCGTTGGCCGTGTGTTTGCGTCAAAATCACCTCGGTCTTGCGCACCAACAGACACCCGCGCCGGGCACCGGCCCCGTTACACTCGGCGCGCTTGCGCAATTCGTAACCTCTCTTCCATGCTGACCCTGAGGCAGTTCCATCCGCGACCGCGCCGGCACACCTGCCGGTGACGGCCCGGCAGCGCCGCGGCGGCCAAGGCCGGCCGCGATACGAATGCGACCGCGCGCAAGGAGACCCGGCGATGAACGAGACCAACAAGCCCGCGACCGACCCCTATGCCGACCAACCCTGGCTGGCCAGCTATGCCACCGATGTGGAGCCGGATCTGGAACCGCTGCCGGACGCCAACCTGGGCGACCTGGTCCGGCGGATCAGCCAACTCTACCCGGACCGAACCGCTTTCATTACCTGCCTGGAGAACGGCCTCAGCGGCTCGCTGACTTACGGCCAGGCCGATGCGCTCTCGGACGCGTTCGCCGCCTATCTCCGTTTCCGGCTCGGGCTGGAGGAAGGCGAGCGCGTCGCCGTCCAGCTGCCCAACTGCAACGCCTACCCAGTGGCCATTTTCGCCATTCTCAAGGCCGGCCTGGTCCTGGTGAACGTCAACCCCCTGTACACGGCCCACGAGACCCGCCATCAGCTGGCCGACAGCGGCGCCCGGGTGCTTCTGGCGCTGGACCTGTTCGGGGACAAGCTGGCGGACTCCATCGAGGGGACCGCGGTCGAGCAGGTGCTCGTGGCCAGTGTCGCCACGCTGTTCCCCACGCCCAAGCGATGGCTGGTCCAGGGCGTTATGCGGCTCAAGGGACTGCTGCCACGCGCGACCGTCACGACCACCCCCCTGGAGCGGACGCTCACCGAGGGCCAGGGGGACAAGCACCGTTTGCCCGCCGCAGTACCACGGGCGCCGGATGACCTGGCCGCCCTGCAGTATACGGGGGGAACCACCGGCCCCGCCAAGGGCGCGATGCTCAGCCACGGCAACCTGCTGGCCAACCTGGCGCAGACCCGCAACGTCATGGCCCCGGCCATCGACCCGGCGGCCGAGACAGTGCTCACGGCGCTGCCGCTCTACCACATCTTCGCGTTCACCTATAACCTCATGGCTTTTTATTCCATGGGGTGTCGCAACATCCTGTGCCCGTCGCCACGGCCGCCGGCCAAGCTGCGCAAGGCCTTCCAGCAGTTCCGTGTGACCCAGTTCGCCGGCGTCAATGCCCTGTTCCACGCTCTCGCCAAGGAACCGTGGTTCCGCGACAATCCGCCGCCGCTGCGCCAGACGGTCGCGGGCGGCACCGCCCTGCACGAGCCGGTGGCCGAAGAATGGCGGGCCGTGGTGGGCCACTACCCCTGCGAGGGCTACGGCCTGTCCGAGACCAGTCCGGTGCTCACGGTGAACCAGCCCAGCGGCACCATCCGGCTGGGCAGTATCGGCCTGCCGGTCCCCGGCACGCGCATCCGCCTGGTGGACACCGACTGGCAGCCTGTGCCCGCCGGGTCTGTGGGCGAGCTGACCGCCGCCGGACCCCAGGTCTTCCACGGCTACTGGAACAAGCCCGAGGAGACCGCGCGCGCCATCCGCGACGGCTTCTTTGCCACCGGCGACATGGCCGTCATGGACACCGACGGCTTTTTCCATATCGTCGACCGCAAGAAGGACATGATCGATGTCAGCGGCTTCAACGTCTATCCCAACGAGGTGGAAGCCATTCTCAGCCAGCACCCCGGGGTGGACGAGGCAGCGGTAATCGGCCTGCCCGACACGGAAATCGGCGGCGAGCGGGTGTGCGCCTACGTGGTGGCGGGGGACGCGTCGCTGACCCGCGAGGCCCTGATCGCCTTCGCGCGCGAGCGCCTGACCGGCTACAAGGTCCCCCAGACCATCTGGTTCACGGACGAGTTACCCAAATCTCCGGTTGGCAAGGTGTTGCGCAAGGATTTACGCCAGCAAGCGGCCGCCGCCGACGACTCGTAGCCCGACCGGGACCGTCAGCGTATGCACCGGTCCGCCGGTAACCGCTGACGGGGGTCCTGCCCGAAGTAGCCGCGGAGCTGATGATAGACCGCCGGCAGCTGCGCCGCGAGTTGGTGCGGGCATTCGAAGAAGGCCTCGCAGGCCACCGCGAAGAACTCGGCCGGTGATTCCAGCGCGTAGGGGTCGAGGGCCGTGGGCTGGCCGGCCTCATGCAGGCGCCCCTCCGCCTCGAAGGCATCGGTGAACGCGGCAACCCAGGCATCCCGGTCCATCCCGTCGGGTAGCGGCGGGTAACCGTTCGCCTCGCCATTGGCCATATCCAGCTTGTGGCAGAACTCGTGCAGGACCACGTTGTAGCCATCGCGATCCAGAGATGCCAGGACGTCATCCCAGGACAGCACCACCGGTCCGGCATCCCAGGCCTCGCCGGCCAGGGGACCGCTGTCGGCGTGCTCCAGTCCGGTGTCATCCGTGTAGCGGTGATGGACGAGGAACGCGCCGGGATAGACCAGAACCGTTTGCCAGCCGCGATAGGCGGATAATCCCAGGTTGAGCACGGGCAGGCAGGCCATGGCGGCAATGGTGGCCCGCTCGTCGTCGCCCAGCTGCAGGCCCTGGACGGGTTCTACGCGCTTGTCATGGAGAAACAACGAGGTCAGCTCCCGCAGCCGCGCACGTTCTGATGCATCCAGGCCGTGGCACACGGGGATGGCGCTCAGCACCCGCTGCCAGCGCTCCGGATCGATCCCCGACCGGCGCAGAATCCGCCGGCGGCGCCACTGGCGCATACGCGTAAGCATGTCTCTCGCCTCGCCTTGGTCCGGTCGCCCCGATGCTGGATAATCCGGGCTTCGCCTCAGCAACGGGATCACCATGAGCACAGCCGCCGCCGACCAGGGCCCCCGCCGCCGCATCAGCACCGCCAATGGCGACTACACCCTCCTGGGCACCGCGCACGTCTCACGTGCCAGTGCCGACGAGGTCACCGAGCTGGTGCGCTCGGGCGAATTCGACGCCGTGGCGGTGGAACTCTGCGAGACACGCTACCAGACCCTGATGGATCCGGACCGCATGGCGCGCATGGATCTGTTCCAGGTGATCCGCGAGGGCAAGGCGGGCATGGTCGCCGCCAGCCTCGCCCTGGGCGCCTACCAGGAGCGTGTCGCGCGTCAGGCGGGCATCCAGCCCGGCGCGGAAATGCAGGCCGCCGTGCGCGAGGCGCATGCGGCGGGACTCCCCGTGCTGCTGGTGGACCGGGAGATCGGCACCACCCTGCGCCGCGTCTACCGCAGCGTCCCCTGGTGGCAGCGTCTCACGCTCGTCAGCGGGCTGTTCAGCGGGCTGATCACGCGCCAGGAGGTGAGCCCCGAGGCCATCGAGGAGCTCAAGGAGGGCGACGTCCTGGAGTCGACCTTCGCCGAGTTCGCCCAGCGCTCCGAGCGCCTGTACCGGCCGCTGATCGCCGAGCGCGACGAATACATGGCCCTGCGGCTGCGCGAGAGCAATGCCGATGGCCAGTACCGCAACGTCCTGGTGGTCATCGGCGCGGGCCATCTCAAGGGCCTGGCGACGCACCTGGAGCAGGCGCCGCCGGCAGCGGTCAGCGAAGCCCGGGAGGCGCTGGAGGCAGTGCCGCCGGGGTCGCGCTGGACGCGGGCGCTGCCCTGGGCGGTGGTGGCAATCATCCTGGGCGGCTTCCTCTGGGGCTTCAGCCGCAATCCGCAGCTGGGTGCCGAGCTGGTCGGCGAGTGGTTCCTGATCAACGGCGTGCTCTCCGCCGCCGCCACCGTGCTGGCCCTGGGCCATCCGCTCACGGTGCTGGGGACGTTTTTCGCCGCGCCGTTAACCTCGCTCAACCCCACCATCGGTGCGGGCTTCGTGGCGGCAGGCATCGAGATGACCCTGCGCAAGCCCAGCGTGGGCCACTTCGCCAGCCTGCGCGCCGATGTCGCGTCCCTGGCCGGGTGGTGGCGCAACCGCGTCGCGCGGACGTTGCTGGTCTTCCTGTTCGCAACCCTGGGCTCGGCGGCCGGGACCTACATCGCTGGCTTTCGCATCTTCGAGCGCCTGATGACCGGTTGATCAGTGCTCGCGGGTGGCGTGGAAGGCGATATCCGGCCAGCGCTCCTGGGTAAGATCCAGATTCACGCGGTTGGGGGCGAGATAGGTGAGGTTGCCGCCGATGTCCTCGGCCAGGTTGTCGCCCGCCTTGCGCCGGAACTCCTCCAGCTGGCGCGGATCGTCGCAGCTCACCCAGCGCGCGCAGGTCACGTTCACCGGCTCGAACACCGCGTCCACGCCGTACTCGGCCCGCAGGCGGTGCGCCACCACGTCGAACTGCAGCACGCCCACGGCGCCGACAATGAGTTCGTTGCCGTTGAGCGGCCGGAACAGCTGCGAAGCACCCTCCTCGCAAAGCTGCTCCACGCCTTTCTGCAGCGCCTTCATGCGCATCGGGTCCTTGAGGACCACGCGGCGGAACAACTCCGGGGCGAAGTTGGGGATGCCGGTGAACTTCAATTCCTCACCCTGGCTGAAGGTGTCCCCGATCTGGATGGTGCCGTGGTTGTGCAGCCCGATGATGTCGCCGGGATAGGCGTCCTCGGCGTGGTCCCGGTCCGAGGCCATGAACGTGATGGCCTGGGGGATCTTCACATCCTTGCCGCGGCGGACGTGGCGCAACTTCATGCCCGGGCGGAAATGCCCGGAGCACACGCGCATGAAGGCCACCCGGTCCCGGTGATTCGGGTCCATATTGGCCTGGATCTTGAAGACGAACCCGGTGAGCGCGTCCTCGCGCGGGTCCACGGTGCGCTCCCTGGCCTCGCGGGGCTGCGGCTCCGGGGCGTGGGCCACGAACTCGTCGAGCAGTTCCTGGATGCCGAAGTTGTTCACCGCCGAGCCGAAGAACACCGGCGTCAGTTCGCCGCGCAGGTAGGCGTCCTTGTCGAAGGTATTGCTGGCGCCGCGGATGAGCTCGATCTCCTCACGCAGCGCCTCGGCCTCGTCGCCGAAGATGTCATCCAGCCGCGGGTTGTCCAGACCCTGGATCACCTCGCCCTGCTGCACCCGGCCGCCATGGGTGGGCGTGAACAGGTGCACGGATTCGTTGTAGAGGTGGTACACGCCCTTGAACCCCTTGCCCATGCCAATGGGCCAGGTCACCGGCGCGCAGCGGATGGCGAGCACGTCCTCGATCTGGTCCAGGAGCTCCATGGGGTCGCGCCCCTCGCGGTCGAGCTTGTTGACGAAGGTCATGATGGGCGTGGTGCGCAGACGGCACACATCCATGAGCTTGATAGTGCGCTCCTCGACCC
>JAWOFB010000090.1:0-7854 GCA_046482445.1 Ectothiorhodospiraceae bacterium
CCACCCCGCCGCGCGGCGGGGTGACATTCCTGGATACTCCGGGTCACGAGGCATTCACCGCCATGCGGGCCCGCGGCGCCCAGCTCACCGACGTGGTGGTGCTGGTAGTGGCGGCGGACGACGGCGTCATGCCCCAGACGGAAGAGGCCATCAAGCACGCCCGCGAGGCCGGCGTACCGCTGGTGGTCGCGGTGAACAAGATGGACCGCCCGAACGCGGATATCGACCGGGTGCGCCAGGAGCTCAGCCAGCACAACGTGATCTCCGAGGACTGGGGCGGCGATACGCAGTTCGTGCCTGTCTCCGCCAAGACCGGCGAGGGCCTGGATGACCTGCTCGAGGCCATCATCCTGCAGTCCGAGCTGCTGGAGTTGAAAGCGGTGGTGGATTGCCCGGCGACCGGCATTGTCGTGGAGTCCAGTCTGGACAAGGGGCGCGGCCCGGTTGCCACCGTGCTGGTACAAAACGGCGAGCTCCACAAGGGCGATGTCATCCTCTCCGGCGTGGAATACGGTCGCGTCCGCGCCATGCTCGATGAGGCGGGCAATCAGGTGGAAAAAGCCGGCCCGTCCACCCCGGTGGTGGTGCTCGGCCTCTCCGGCCTGCCCACTTCCGGTGACGATGTCATGGTGCTGAAGGACGAGCGCAAGGCCCGTGAGGTGGCGGAGCTGCGCCAGGAACGCCAGCGCGAGAAGCGGCTGCAGCAGCAGACCGCCGCGCGCATGGACGAGCTCTTCAGCCAGATGAAGTCCGACGAGCTCAACCAGGTCAACATCGTGCTCAAGGCCGACGTCCAGGGCAGTGCCGAGGCCCTGAGCCAGTCGCTCACGGACCTGTCCAACGACGAGGTCAAGGTGCACGTCATCCAGACCGGTGTCGGCGGGATCAACGAGTCGGACGTCAACCTGGCCATCGCCTCCGGGGCGCTGCTGATCGGCTTCAACGTCCGCGCCGACGGCGCGGCACGCAAGCTCATCCGCGAGAACGAACTGGAAGTCCACTACTACAGCGTCATCTACGAGGCCATCGACCAGATCAAGAGCGCCATCAGCGGCATGCTGGAACCGGAGATCCGGGAGGACATCCTCGGTACGGCGCGAGTCCAGGACGTGTTCAAGTCGTCCAAGCTCGGTTCCATCGCCGGTTGCCTGGTGGAGGAGGGCGTCGTGCGGCGTCGCTGCCCCATCCGCGTCCTGCGCGACAACGTGGTGATCTACGAGGGCGAGCTGGAGTCGCTGCGGCGCTACAAGGACGACGTCAACGAGGTGCGCTCCGGGACCGAATGCGGCATCGGCGTGAAGAACTACAATGACGTCAAGGTCGGCGACCAGATCGAGTGCTTCCAGCGCGTCGAGGTCGCGCGCTCGCTGTGAGTCGTGACGGCCCGTGGGCCCCGGGAGGTTCGGCATGACCAATGAGACACCGCGCCTGCGCCGGGTAGCCGAGCAGATCCAGCGCGAGCTGGCGGACATCATCCGTGACGAGATCCGTGATCCGCGGGTTGGCTCGGTGACCGTTTCCGGGGTCGAGGTTGCCCGGGACCTGGGCCATGCGCGGGTCTACATGACCGTGCTCGGCGGCGATGCCGCCGCCGGCGAGGAGGCAGCCACGGTGCTCAACCGGGCCGGTGGTTTTCTCCGGCGTGAGCTCGGGCGGCGCGTGCGCCTGCGCAGTGTTCCGGCGTTGCGCTTCAGTCACGATCCGTCCTTTGATCGCGGCGCCCGGCTGTCGGAACTCATCGACCGCGCCGTTGCCGACGACGACAACCGGGACGACTGACCCCGTGGCAGCCAAGCGGAATCGACGCGACGTCAGTGGCATCCTGTTGCTGGACAAACCGCCCGGTGGCACCTCGAACCAGGTTTTGCAGCGCGTGAAGTGGCTGTTCGCCGCGCGCAAAGCCGGTCATACCGGCAGCCTGGACCCGTTGGCCACTGGTGTCCTGCCGTTGTGTCTGGGTGAGGCCACCAAGATCTCCGGTTTCCTGCTCAACGCGGACAAGCGCTACCGGGTCTGGTGCCGGCTCGGGACGGTGACCGATACGGCGGATGCCGACGGTCGCGTGGTCAGCGAGCACACCGTTCCGGCGCTGGATACCGCCACCGTGGATGCCGCGCTGGCCGGGCTGGTCGGGGAACAGGATCAGCTCCCGCCCATGTATTCGGCGGTCAAGCACAACGGCGAGCGCCTCTACCGACTAGCCCGCCGGGGCGAGGCGGTGGATCGCGAGCCCCGGCGCATCACGATTCATGCCCTCGAGCGCGTGGCGCTGGAGGGCAACACGGTGGTCGTGGATGTCCACTGCTCCAAGGGGACCTACGTCCGCACGCTCGCCGAGGCCATTGCCGAAGCGCTGGGCACCGGCGGCCACGTCTCCGCCCTGCGCCGCACGGGCCTGGGCCCGTTTGCCGGCCAGCCGCTGGTGACCCTGGAGCAGGTCGAGGCCGCCGCCGAGTCGGGGGTCGCCGCGCTGGACGCATTGCTGCTGCCGCCGGAAGCGGGTCTGGCGGACTGGCCGGATGTGTCACTGGACCCGGACAGCGCCCATTTCGTGTGCCACGGCCAGGCGGTGTTCGTCCCGCGCGCGCCGCGGGCGGAGTGGGTGCGCCTGTTTGGCCCGCGGGGCTTCCTGGGCATGGGGGTCATACAGGATGACGGGCGCGTGGCGCCGCGTCGTTTGATGGTTGCTAAAAACCCCGGTGCCGGGGCGGGTTAGTCGCTTGTTCGCATACCGGTGCCCGGGTAGAATACCGGGCCTTCGCAGAGTGGACGGAATACCAGGAGTCAGTTGATGTCGCTGAGTGCCGAACAGAAAGCCGAGATCGTCAACGAGCACAAGCGCTCGGAAGGCGATACCGGCTCCCCGGAAGTCCAGATCGCGCTGCTCACCAGCCGGATCTCGCATCTCACCCAGCATTTCGCCGATCACAAGCAGGATCACCATTCCCGCCGGGGCCTGCTGAAGCTGGTCAACCAGCGTCGCAAGTTGCTGGACTATCTCAACCGCAAGGATCGTGACCGGTACCGCGCGATTGTTTCCAATCTCGGTCTGCGCAAGTAAGGCGCCGACGCCATTTTTACGCAGGCAGAGGTGAAGTTGCCGTGGAATCAGTGAAGAAGTCTTTCCAGTACGGCGAGCACACCGTCACCCTCGAGACCGGCGCGCTGGCGCGCCAGGCCACCGGGGCGGTGCTCGTCAACATGGCCGATACGGTGGTCCTGGTGACGGTGGTCAGCAAGAACGAGTCGGGAGCGCAGCGTGATTTCCTGCCCCTGACCGTGAACTACCAGGAGCGCACCTACGCCGCAGGCAAGATCCCCGGCGGGTTCTTCAAGCGCGAGGGGCGTCCCTCGGAGAAGGAGACGCTGACCTGCCGCCTGATCGACCGGCCCATCCGGCCGCTGTTCCCGGAAGGCTTCTACAACGAGGTTCAGGTGATCGCCACGGTGATCTCCATGAACCCGGATGTGGATCCCGACATTCCCGCACTGATCGGCACTTCCGCCGCACTCGCCGTCTCCGGTATTCCGTTCGAAGGGCCCATCGGCGCTGCCCGCGTGGGCTACAAGGACGGCGAGTACCTGCTGAATCCGGGCTTCGCCAAGCTGGAAGAATCGGCGCTGGACCTGGTGGTGGCCGGCACCGCCGAAGCCGTCCTCATGGTCGAGTCCGAGGCCCAGGAGCTGTCCGAGTCGGAGATGCTCGGGGCCGTGATGTTCGGCCACGAGCAGATGCAGAAGGCCATTGGCGCCATCAACGAGCTGGCTGCCGAAGCCGGTAAGCCGCGCTGGGACTGGCAGCCGGCGGCCAAGCCCGAGGGTATCGCGGAGCAGCTCCGGTCGCAGTTCGAGGCCGGCCTGCGCGAAGCCTACGCCATTCCCGAGAAGGGCGAGCGCAGTGAGCGCGTCGGCGCCCTGCGGGATCAGGCCGTGGAGATGCTGGCCAGCGACGAGGAAGGCGGTGCCACCAAGCATGACGTGATCGGGGCCTTCAAGGACCTGGAGAAGGACATCGTCCGCGGTCGCATTATTCAGGGTGAACCGCGCATCGACGGCCGGGACAACGCCTCCGTGCGCGGGATCGACATCGAGGTGGGTTCGCTGCCGCGCACCCACGGCTCCGCGGTCTTCACCCGCGGCGAGACCCAGGCGGTGGTGGTCACCACCCTGGGGACCGGGCGCGACGCCCAGGTTGTCGATGCCATCGAGGGGGAGCGGAAGGAGCCGTTCATGCTCCATTACAACTTCCCCCCGTACTGCGTCGGCGAAACCGGCTTCATGGCCGGGCCCAAGCGGCGCGAGATCGGCCACGGCAAGCTTGCCAAGCGCGGCGTACAGGCGGTGATGCCGTCAAGCGAGGAATGCCCCTACGTGATCCGGGTGGTCTCGGAAATCACCGAGTCCAATGGCTCTAGTTCCATGGCCACGGTCTGCGGTACCAGCCTGTCCCTGATGGATGCCGGTGTCCCGGTGAAATCACCGGTAGCCGGCATTGCCATGGGTCTGATCAAGGAAGGCGACGATTTCGCGGTGCTCACCGATATCCTCGGTGACGAGGATCACCTGGGCGACATGGACTTCAAGGTCGCCGGGACCGAGCAGGGCGTGACCGCGCTGCAGATGGATATCAAGATCAACGGCATTACCCGTGAGATCATGGAAAAGGCCCTGGCCCAGGCCAATGACGGTCGCATGCACATCCTCGGCGAGATGCAGAAGGCCATCAGCGGCCCGCGCGAGGACATGTCCGAGTACGCGCCACGGTTGCTGACCATGCGCATCGATCCGGAGCGCATCCGCGACGTGATCGGCAAGGGCGGTGCCACCATCCGCCAGCTCACCGAGGAGACCGGTGCCAACATCGACATCTCCGACGAGGGCGTTGTGACCATCGCCTCCGTGGACAAGGCCGCCGGCGAAGAGGCCAAGCGGCGCGTGGAGGAGCTGACGTCGGATATCGAGGTGGGCAAGATCTACGAGGGCAAGGTGGTCAAGCTCATGGACTTCGGCGCCTTTGTTAGCATCCTGCCCGGCAAGGACGGCCTGGTGCATATTTCCCAGATCTCCAACGAGCGCGTCACCCAGGTCGCTGACAAGTTGAGCGAGGGGGACGTGGTCCGGGTCAAGGTTCTGGAAGTGGATCGCCAGGGTCGCGTGCGGCTGAGCATGAAGGCCGTCGAGGAAGCCGACGCCTGAGCGATACCCGCCGGTTTGCCTGATTCGAAAAGCCCCGCCGATGCGGGGCTTTTTTTGGGCAGGTGGGTGCCGCAGCGGTGCGCCGGCGTGCGCGTGTTGCGCGGCCCCGGGGCCGGGGGTAGCATCGAACCTGCACCGTCGGCGGATCCGTCACGGTGGGCGGTATCGGCCGACGTGCGGCCGCGAGGCGGGGCCATCACACCCGCGGGGCTGTCCGGGCCGGTACCGTGGTATTGCATTCCGAGATAGAGGTTGGAAGGTCATGGCAGAGCGAGAAACGGGGACCGTGAAGTGGTTCGACGCGGCCAAGGGATACGGGTTCATCGCCCGGGAAGAGGGGGATGACGTGTTCGTCCACTTCCGTGCGATCCGCGGCACCGGCTACCGGACCCTGGAGGACGGCCAGCAGGTGGAGTTCGGCGTGGTTGAAGGCCAGAAGGGCCTGCAGGCCGACGACGTCGTGGCCCTCGGCTAACGGCGAGAGAAGCGCACTAAGTTTCCCGGGGTTCGTCGCCCCGGGGAGCCGGCTCATCCAGACCCCCCTTCGGGGGTCTCTTTGTTTGTGTTGCGGTGGTCGCTCCCGCCGTCCCCAGCATGCTGGTGATGACACCGGGCAGGGCCGTATCCAGCCAGTAATGCGCGCGCCAGGGCGCTGATCCGCCAACGTAGCCCACGTGCCCGCCACCGGGTTGCATCGCCAGGTGAACCGGCTTCGGCAGGGATTGAGGGCCCGGCAGTGAGTCCGGCGGGACGAAGGGATCATCCCGCGCATGGATCATGCGCGTCGGCACGCAGATCTGGGACAGGGTATTCAACGGCGCGCAGCGACGGTAATAGTCCGCTGCATCGCGGAAGCCGTGTAAAGGTGCCGTAACCCGCTCGTCGAATGCGCGCAGGCCGGTGACGCCCGCAAGGGCGCCTGCGGCCAGCGGCAGCGTCTGGGCGGCCGCCTTGCGGCGTAGCTGACGGACCAGGATGCGCGTGAGATAGCGGTCGTACATGCGGCGCACGCCCGAGCCCATGTAGGACACGGAGCGCTCCAGGTCCAGCGGGGCGCCGACGGTGATGGCCGCGTCGACAGGCGCGGCAGCACCGCGCGCACCCAGCCAGTTCAGGATCAGGATGCCGCCCATGGAAAAGCCCACCAGCGCCAGCGGGCGGCGGGGCCAGAGGGCGCGGAGATGGTCGATCGTCGCCTGCAGGTCCTCAATCGCGCCGGCGTGGAAAAGCCGCGGCAAGCGGTTGATGTGATTCCCCGCGCCGCGAAACTGCATCACCGCACCCTGG
Source organism: Ectothiorhodospiraceae bacterium (assembly GCA_046482445.1). Lineage (GTDB taxonomy): Bacteria > Pseudomonadota > Gammaproteobacteria > Nitrococcales > Aquisalimonadaceae > Aquisalimonas. The sequence goes on from JAWOFB010000090.1 coordinate 6,484, forward strand.
AATCCCGCCTGCCGGAGCGCCTCGACAAGCCCCAGGACATACGGCGACGACACGCACCCCCCGAGCCCGTGCAAGACGAGCACTACCGGGCCGTCGGCCTCGGGGCCGTGGAACAGCCACAGGTCGTCGCCGTCGGGTAGTGTGACCGTCTCGCGGCTGAGGGGTCGGTCTGGTTCTGAGCGCACCAGACCCGCCCACAGGGTCTGGGCATGACCGCTTTGCAACCACCACGGTGGCTGGAAATCAGCGGCGTCCGCCGGTTCACTGGACATCACAGTGCTCGCCTCCGGCGCTGGGCAACCGGACCCGGAAACAGGCGCCGCCGTTGCTGGCGTTGATTACGTCGATGCGGCCCCAGTGCAGTTCCACGATTCGTCGGCAGATGGCCAGCCCAAGTCCGGAGCCCTTGGGCTTGCCCGCCTGCTGATCGCTGATCTGGTGGAACTTGTCAAAGATGCGTTCGCGCTCGGCTGCCGGAATCCCGGGGCCGCTGTCGGTCACCCGCAGTTCCAGAACGGATCCGTTGGATGCGAGGTTGATGCTGACCGGGCCACGCTCGGGATCCGAGAACTTGACCGCATTGGAGAGGAGGTTGATCACCACCTGGACTAACCGGTCCGGATCCCCCTTGATTCGGCAGGGCTCGTCCGGCACGTCCTTCTCCAGGGGCACGCCACGCTCGCTGAACAGTTGCGACGTGGCCGCCACGGCCTGATTGACGGTCTCCCGCAGGTCCAGCGTCTCCAGTGTCCAGTCCGCCCGGCCGCTCTCGATCTTGGACAGGTCCAGGACCTGGTTAATCAGTCGCGACAGCCTTTCACTCTCGCGTACGACCACTGCCAGGAACTCGTGCCGTTGATCCGCATCCATCTCCGGGTTGTCCCGGAGGATCTCGGCGAAGGCGCGAATCGATGTCAGCGGCGTGCGCAGTTCGTGGCTGACCATGGACACGAATTCGTCCTTGAGCTGGTCGAGCTCCTTGAGCCGCTCATTCGCGGCGCGCAGCTCGGTGGTCACCCGCTCGAGCTCGCGGGATTTGTGCTCCAGGCGCTGGCTGTACCCGATGGCGCGCGATGTCGCATCCAGGATCTGCATGACGCCGTCAAAGGTCAGGGCCTCGCCCTGCACAATGGACGCGACCATCACCCGGGCCGAGGCCGAGCCGATGGTTCCCGCGAGCAGGCGCTCGGCGTGATCGATGAGCTCCGGTGGTGCGGTGGCTGCGCTTTCCGGCTCATCCGTCGCCGGCGCATAGGGCGCGACCGCTTCCGCCGCCCGCTCGGCGCCCACAAAGCGCGCCAACAGTGCCTCGACCTCGGCCAGGGTGGCATGCCCCTGCCACAGGCGCGCGTCCTGCTGGGAGCGCTGAAA
>JAWOFB010000162.1:0-5717 GCA_046482445.1 Ectothiorhodospiraceae bacterium
GCGGCCCGAGGGCATGCCGCTTGTTTGCTGATTCATGTTGTTATGGCCTCCATGTTCGCGCCGCGGGTTGGGATGGCGTCGGCTGGCATTGGCCCGCTGTGTGCGGGGTCCGCGCTGACAGGGGCACGCGAGCGGTCGCGCTCACCGACCCCCGGGCCGACGACGGCACGCTACTAGCGGGAGTCTGCCACGACCACGCCGCCCACGAAATCCGGCTGGCCGCCACGCGGGTGCGCGGCCCCGGGGGCGTCTCTACAATGACGTGACAGCGCCATTCGGTTTTGCAGGGGAGAAGCGATGTATCCCGCTTTGATGAAAGCCGTTCAGTTGACCCGTCACGGGGATCTCGATGCCCTGGTCTACAGTGACTACGTGCCTCAACCCGAGCCGGGCGCCAGCGAGGTCCTCATCGAGGTGACCGCGTGCGGCATGAACAACACCGATGTCTGGGTCCGCCAGGGTGCCTATGGCACGGAGACGGATCCGGACAGCGTCTCCACCTGGCGGCGGGGCCGCTCGACGCTGACTTTCCCGCGCATCCAGGGCACGGATATCGTCGGCCGGATTGCGGCCGTGGGGCCCGGAGTCTCCGAGGAGCGCCTCGGCGAGCGGGTGATGGTGGATTTCAGCCTCTACAACCGCGACGACGACAGCCTGGCGGATATCGATTACATCGGTCACGGCCGCGACGGCGGTTACGCCGAGTACACCGTGGTGCCCGCCGAGAACGCCCACGCGGTGGCTACCGATCTCGCTGACGCGGAGCTGGCCACCTTCTGCTGTGCCTATCTCACCGGCGAGCACATGCTGGCCCGTGCGGCGCTGCAGTCCGGCGAGCGAGTGCTTGTGACCGGCGCCTCGGGCGGTGTGGGCTCCGGCATCGTCCAGTTGGCCCGTGCTAGGGGCGCGATTCCCTACGCCGTGACCAGCCGCGGCAAGGAGGAGGCCATCCGGGCCCTGGGGGCCGAGGGTGTGGTAACCCGGGACGCCAGCGACCTGGTCGCGGCTGTCGAGGACATGATGGGCGACGCCCCGGTGGACGTGGTTGCGGACCTGGCCGGGGGGCCGCAGTTCAATGATCTGCTGCGCATTCTGCGGCCGGAGGGGCGCTACACCACGGCTGGAGCCATCGCCGGACCCGTGGTGCAGCTCGATTTGCGCACCATGTATCTCAAACACCTCCAGCTCCACGGCTCGTCCCAGGGCACCCGGGCGGATTTCCGGCGCCTGGTGGGGTATATCGAGAGCGGTGCCATCTGCCCGGTGCTTGCCGGCACCTACCGGTTGTCCGATTTCCACCGCGCCCAGCGGGACTTCATGGACAAGGGCTTTGTCGGCAAGTTGGTGGTGGTCCCGGACCGGCACTGGGACCAGGTGGGGGCGCCGTATGCGCTCTGACGCCAGTCGTCGCCGGCTGCGGCTCGTGGACGTGGACGTCGGCGGCGATGTCCACCGCGTGGTCCTGGAAGGTGTGGCACTGCCACCCGGCGCCTCGGTGCGCGAGCGCATGGATTACATGGAGCATTCGGCCGACGGCCTGCGCCGGCTGCTGATCACCGAGCCGTTCGGCAACGAGAGCATGTGTGTGGATCTGGTCATCCCCGCCACCAGCTCGGAGGCGGATCTGGGGTTCGTGATCATGGAGGTCATGGGCTATCCCTATTACTCGGGCTCCAACACCATTGCCACCGCGGCGGCGGTGCTGGAGGCCGGCCTGATCCCCATGGTCGCGGGCGAGCAGACGCTGCGCCTGGAATCGCCGGCGGGTGTGAACACGGTGGTTGCGGCCAATCGCGGCGGTCAGGTGGCGTCTGTGACCACACGCGGCGGAGCGGCCTTCATTCAGGCTGCCGGGCGCACCGTGACCGTGCCCGGGATTGGCACGGTCGAGTACGACCTGGCCTGGAGCGGCGGCTATTATCTGTTGGTGGATGCCGCGGCGCTGGGCTATGCCCTGGAGCCGGACGAGATCGAGGCTATGCGCGTGACCGCCGACGCCATCGTGCGGGCGGTCCAGGCCGGTTTCGACGAGACCCACCCGGAACTCGGAGCGGTGGGTTCGCCGCGCTTCCTGCACTTCATGGGGGAGCTGGAGAACCTTGATGACGGCAGTATCCGGTCACGTTCGGCGACCTACGGCCACCCGGGAGTGATCTGGCAATGCCCTACGGGAACCGGAACCTCAGCCCGCATGGCCCGCATGGCCGGAAGAGGTGAGCTGGCGCCCGGGGGCGTGCTGGAGACGGTAGCACCCTCCGGCAACGCCTTTCGCGGCGAGATCCTCTGGACGACCCAAGTCGGCGGCTTCCCCGCGGTGGACACCACCATCACAGCCAGTCCGTATCCCATGGCGAGCATGGACTTGACCGTGGATGTGGACGCGCCGCTGCTGCGGGGCTTTGACCTCGACGCCATCCTCACGTCCGCGACGAGCTAGGCGTTGTTGTTCCTGGACTTCCAGGCTCAGTGGTATGACGTCGGCGAGACGATGATCTTCGCGCGCGTCGGCGGGCAGGGACCGCCGTTGCTGCTGCTGCACGGCTATCCGCAGACGCACGCCATGTGGCACCGGGTGGCGCCGGTATTGGCGCAATCGTTCACCGTTGTCTGCACCGATCTGCGAGGCTACGGCGACAGCGGTCGGCCGGCGAGTGATGATACGCACGCCGCCTACAGCAAGCGCGCCATGGCTGCCGACCAGGTGGCGCTCATGGAACAGCTCGGGTTCGGGCGCTTCGCTGTCGTCGCCCACGACCGCGGTGCCCGCGTCGCCCACCGCATGGCCCTGGACTGGCCGGACCGCGTCGAGCGGGTGTCCCTGCTGGACATCGTGCCGACGCGACACGTCTTCGAGACGGCGGACCAGGACCTGGCCACCGCTTACTACCACTGGTTCTTCCTGATCCAGTCCGGGGGACTCCCGGAGCACCTGATCGGGCTGGACCCGGGTTTCTACCTGCGGGACAAGCTCGCCCGCTGGAGCCGGCGGCCGGATCCCTTCACGCCGGAGGCGACGGCCGAGTATCTGCGGTGTTTTCGCGACCCGGCCGTAATCCACGCGAGTTGCGAGGATTACCGGGCCGCGGCCACCATTGACCTGAAACACGACCGCGCCGACACTCTCCGCCGTATCGGGTGCCCCGTGCAGGTGCTCTGGGGCGCCGAGGGCGTGGTGGGCCGCCTGTATGATCCGCTGGCCGTCTGGCGCGGGTATGCGGAGTCGGTCACCGGTGAGGCGCTGGCCTGCGGCCATTTCCTGCCGGAAGAGGCGCCGTCGGCGACGCTGGTCGCTCTGTCCTCGTTCCTGGGTACATCCTGATACGAACCGCCCGCGTAGCCGACGCGGAGACAACGACATGGAGGAGAACAACATGATGCGCCATTCGCTTGTGATGACCCTGGTATGCGCGGCCCTGTTGGTCGCCGGGCCCGTTCATGCGCTGGAGGACGACACCATTGACCAGTGGCTGGAGACCATGGAGGCGCTCCAAAGCTGGGGCGATGAGCAGACCGTGGTGCCGTCCGTGGATCAGGCCATGGACGAGGAAACCGGCGACCTGGACTTCGAGAGCATGATGCGAAACACCGCCGAATCCAACGCCGAGGTGCGGGAGATCATCCGTGACAACGGCTATGACAGCGTTGACGAGTGGGCCGGCGTCAGCAGCCGCATCTACCGCGCCATGATGGCCGTCTCCATGCCGGAGGAGGGTGGCATGCGCGGTGAAATGGAGCAGATGCTCTCGGAGCTCGAAAACAACGACAATATTCCGCCCGAGCGCAAGGAGCAGTTCCGCGCACGCATCGAGCAGCAGATGGCCGTGTTGGAGACGCTTAACGAAGACGTCCCCGAGGCCGATCGCGAGGCCGTGGAGCGGCGCCAGGCCGATCTGCAGCCGATCATGGAGTAATCGTCAGTAGAATCTTCTCGCCCTGGACACCCTCGCGGACGCGGTCGGCGAGGATGTCCAGGATGGCCTGGTGCTCGCCGGCGAGCGGCGTCATGTGCGTGGCGAGACCCGGGTTGCGGGCCTCGGCCTCGCCACAGATCCCGGCCACGTCGCCGTCCGGGCCGGCGTGGCGCCCGGGTGACAGGAACAGCATGGCCACGATCACCGTGCCCTGATTGAAGCCGGGCTGATCCAGGAGCTGCTCCAGCAGCGGCTCGTTGAAACGGTACTCGTCCCCCTCGCGGCGCTCCATGGACGCCGCGGCCACACGCTCCGCGTCGCCTTCCAGCAACGCGGACAGCTGACCGGCCAGTACATTGCGTACGGCGGTCACCTCCGGAATCGGGCTGCCGTGGTCCACCAGGGCAACCGCCGGCGCGGTATCCGCCACCTCAGTGGCGTGGACACCATCGCGCAACGCCCGTGCCAGGCGCAGGTCCACCGGGCCCTGGAGGTCGACCAGCGTGCGGGCGACTCGCACGACAACATCCGGGTAGTGCTCGTGCAGCGTGGCCACACGCCGCGGCATGTAGTCGGTGAGCGCGCGCGTGGGGCCGAAGAAGAACGGGATGACCAGGATTTCGTCGACCCCGTCCCGGGCCGCCCGGGTGGCTGCCGGGCCGAAAGTACGGGCCGGTTCACCGTCGAGCTCCTCGGCGGCAACCTTGTTGGAATGCAGCAGGGACACCGGCTCCACCGAGAGCCCCGTGGTCTCGCTCAAGGCGGCGGCGACGCGGCGCAGGTTCAGCGTTGACGATGCGCGCAGGGAGCCGTTGTCTACCAGGAAAATGCGTCGATTCTCGCTCATTCAGTTCAGTCCACGATTGCTTGATAGACCAGCGAGCGCAGCTCCCGCCGTAGGGGTACCAGGGAGGAGGGCAGCAGCTGGGCCATCTGGATGACAATGAGGTCTTCCTCCGGATCGATCCAGAACTGCGTGTTCGCCAAGCCGTTCCAGAAGTATTCACCGGGCGAGCCCATGGTCTGGGTCTGGACCGGGTCCAGGACCACCGCGACTCCCAGGCCGAAGCCCAGCCCCGCGCCCATGTGGGCGTTATTGAAGCGCGGCTCGCCCATGGCCGCCATGGTACCGGGCAGATGATTACTGCGCATGAGCGCGACGGTCTTGCGCCCGAGCAGGCGGACGCCGTCGAGCACGCCGCCATTATGGAGCATGCGGCAAAAGCGCAGATAATCGCCCATGGTACTGGTCAGCCCGCCGCCACCCGAGTGCATGCGTGCCGGGGCCCGGAAGCGACTGGCCCCGGGCGCTTCCGAGACCGCCAGCCCGCCCGTCGGCTCCGGCAGCACGGTGGTGGGCTCTGGTCCCTGACGCGGCGGCGGATCCATGGTGCTGGAGGTGTACAGCGCCGCGAAACGGTGGAGCTTGTCCTCCGGGACCCCGAAGGCCGTGTCGGTCATCCCCAGAGGTTCCAGGATTTCCTCGGCCAGGAAACGGTCCAGGGGGCGGCCGCTGATCACCTCGATAACGCGCCCGAGCACATCCGTGGCCACACTGTAGTGCCACTGCTCACCGGGGTGAAAGGCCAGCGGCATCTCCGCCAGCCGTTCCACCATGGTTGCCAGGTCCGTGTCGTCCGTGGCGAAGGTGACGCCGTGGCGGCGATAGAGCGCGTCCACCGGCGAATCCCGGAAAAAGTCATAGGTGAAACCCGCCGTGTGGGTGAGTAGCTGACGCATGCTAATCAGGCTCCGCGCGGGCTCCAGCACCGGGTTGTCCGCGTCGCCACCGGTCACCACCTGCAT
>JAWOFB010000206.1:0-3660 GCA_046482445.1 Ectothiorhodospiraceae bacterium
CCCGAAGCGCTTGAAACGGCTCAAGATCGCCGTGATCCTCGGCTGCGCGAATGGCGTGCTCAACACTGTGGTTGCGCGGGATCACCGCCGGGTTAACGGCTTCCATAAGGTGACGGCGCTCGCTCGGGTCGCCACCCTCGGCGCTCAACCGGGACCGCCAGCGCTCGGCCCAGTCAAGCCAGGGTGCCGGGTCCGTGAACAAGGTCCGCACCGGCTCGTCCGCTTCCGGCTCAACGGCAACGGCGGTCAGCCGGCGGAAGAACAGCGTAAAGTCCGCGCCGCCTTGCTGCAGGGCATCCAGCAGGTCGTCCGCCAGGGCCTCGTCGCCGTCGTGGGCCTGCGCCAGCCCGAGCTTGCGTCGCATGCCCTGGAGCCGGTAGCCCTCGTACCAGTCACCGAAGGCGTCGATCACCGCCTGGGCCTGCTTCACTGCCTGGTCCTCATCGGTATCCAGCAGCGGCAACAGACACTCGGCGAAGCGCGTGAGATTCCACCGGGCCATGCGGGGCTGATTGGCGTAGGCGTAACGCCCGCCTTCGTCCACGAAACTGAACACCGTGCCCGGATGATAGGTATCCATGAACGCGCAGGGGCCGTAATCCAGCGTCTCGCCGGCCAGGCTCATGTTGTCGGTATTCATCACGCCGTGGATGAACCCCAGGTTCATCCAGTCCGCCACCAGGGCGGCCTGTCGCTGCGCGACGGCCTCCAGCAGCTCGCGATAGGGGTTTTCCCGGTCACGCAGCGCCGGGTAGTGCCGATCCAGGACGTAGTCCGCCAGCGTCGCGACGGCGTCCACATCGCTGCGGGCGGCGAAATACTGCAGCGTGCCCACGCGCACGTGCCCGGCGGCCACGCGGGCGATCACTGCACCCGGCTGCGGCGTCTCACGCAGCACCGTGTCGCCGGTGGCCACCAGCGCGAGGGCCCGCGAACTGGGCACGCCCAGGGCATGCATCGCCTCGCTGACCAGATATTCCCGCAACGCCGGGCCGATGGGGCACAGGCCGTCCCCGTGGCGCGAGAACGGCGTCCGACCTGCCCCCTTGAGGTGAATATCACGGCGCACGCCGTTGCGGTCCACGACCTCCCCAAGCAGGATGGCGCGGCCATCACCCAGTTGCGGCACGAAGTTGCCGAACTGGTGACCGGCGTAGGCCATGGCCAGCGGCTCGGCGCTCGCCGGCACCGTCGCGCCGCTTAGCACCTGCTCGGCCGTGGCTTCGTCGAGCGCCCCAAGTCCCAGCTCCCCGGCGAGTTCCCCGTTGAAAGCGAGCAGCTGCGGCGCCGACGGCACTGTCGGCCGGCAGTGCTGGTAGAACCGCTCCGGCAACCGCGCGTAGCTGTTGTCGAACGGCAAGTCGGTTGCGGCGGGGTTCATGTCCGTCGCCGCGCTGTGATCGGTTGCCATCAGGTGCCCCTGCTCCGGAATTAATAGCGACTCGACACTAGCAAAGCCGCACCCGGGTTTCAATTTGATAGCGATGCGCTACCATCTGGGAATGACCGACGCCAGCACCCGTGTCACCGCTGACCTGCTGTTGCACCTGGCATACCGGGCGACGGGCGCCGGCCATCAGCCTTCGCTGTCGTCCGCGCAGTGGTCCGCTCTGCGGTTTTTCGCCCGGGCCAACCGGCTCTCGCGGACACCGTCTGCGTTCGCCCGTTTCCACGGCACGACCCGCGGCACGGCCTCGCAGACCGTGAAGGCGCTCGTGCGCATGGGCTATCTGGAGCGCCGCCCCGGCGAACGCGACCGCCGGCGCTCGGAACTGCATCTCACGGCTGCTGGCAACGCGGCCCTGGAAAACGATCCGGCCGAGGCGCTGGTCCAGGCCATCGGCTCGTTGCCAGTCTCCCAACGCCAGGGTCTGGAGACAGCGATCCGACAGCTCAACGGGATCCTGGATGCGGCCGACGACGGCACCTTCGGCTCCTGTGGCGAGTGCTGCTACCTGGAAGATGCTGGGTGTGGCGAAGCCGCGTGCGCCCTCACCGGCGAGACACTGGACGCGGGGGACAAGGAGCGCCTGTGCTGCGCCTTCGTCGCAGCGCCCGACAGCGCAGACGCCCCCGAAAGCAGCGAACCGGCCGGTTGCACACAGTTGCCGCAAGGCCAATAATGTCGGAGCAATACATTAAATAGCCGCTCGGGTACTCGATCAAGGGCCGGGACGGCCGGTATCCTATCCAGCGGAAACGCTCGGGAGACGATCGCTATGACCATCCAGCTCACCGAAACCGCGGCGCGTCACGTTCGCGACCAGGCCTCCAAAAACGGGCGCACCTCCAGTCTGCGCCTGGGCGTGCGCACCAGCGGCTGTTCCGGGTTCATGTATACGGTGGACTACGCCGACGACGTCGGCGAGACCGACGTGGTCTTCGAGCAGCATGGGGTGCAGGTCGTAATCAGCCGCAAGAGCCTGCCGTTCCTGGAGGGCATCGAGGTCGATTTCGTGCGCGACGGCATCAACCAGCGGCTGGACTTCCGCAACCCGAACGTCAAGGAATCCTGCGGCTGCGGCGAGAGTTTCACGGTCTGAGGGCCTGTCCGGGCCGGCGGCCTCGCCAACAGCCGGCTCTTTGAAACGCTCTGGAAGGTCGCCGCGGGGGCGCGGCTCCTACGGTTAATCGCCCCGGGAAAACCGGACCAGGCCGTGGGAGCAACGCCCCCGTCGCGACCGGATATACCGCCTGACTATGAACCGGTCCCCAGGGCCGGGCGGATAGCGCGGCAGACCTTGTCCGCCAGCCCGCGGCCAGCGCCGACCATGGTCAGGTAGGCCTCGTCCGCACCCGCCCGACGCATGCTGTCCACGTCCTCCTCGAACAGGGCATTGGCGATAATCGGCCCACGGAAGCCCTGTTGGCGCAGGTGTCGCGTCGCGATCAGTTTGCCCTCGACCTCCGGCATGGCCAGGATCACGGCCTGCAGGTCGCCGAGATCCAGCGTCTCCCAGAAGGTCACGTCCTCGACGTCCGCGTAGACCACATGCCGCCCGGCTGCCCGGTGCTTGGCGACCTTGTTCGGATCGGCGTCCACACCCACTGCGGGGATCCCGGAATCGGCGAGGAAGTCCAGACTCGCCGTACCGGTGCGACCTGTCCCGACGACCAGCACATCGGCTCCAATGAGGGATGTGGGCTGCTCATCCGGGTGATACGTCTTCTGCTCGAACGGCACCAGGGCGTGCTGCACACGCCCGTACAACCCGTGGGCGATACGGTTCAGAGGAGCCGCGATGACGAACGACACCGCGACGGCGAGCGCCAGCGGTACCAACCACTCCGGTAGCACGCCGGCGGCGACGATGAGCCCGAACTCGCTGTAGCAGGTCAGCGTCAGGCCGCCCAGGAAGGCGTTGCGCGCGCGCAGCCGGAACAGAATCAGCAGGAAGAAGAACAGCGCCCCTTTCAACGGCAGAATCAGGGCGAATACGCCGGCAAACAGCATCGCTTCGGTGTCGGGCAGCCCCTGCATGCCGATCTGCAGGAAAAAACCCACCAGAAGGACTTCCTTGAGGCCCCACAGGGAGCTGTGCAGTTCGTGCGCGCGCGGATGGCCCGCCAGCATCACCCCCATGAGCAGCGCGCCGAGCTCAGGGCTCACGCCCACTGCCTCGAAGCCGGCACCCCCCACGACCACGGCGAGGACCACGC
>JAWOFB010000235.1:0-6897 GCA_046482445.1 Ectothiorhodospiraceae bacterium
CTTCTGCCCCGCTTGCACAAGCCCGCGGGGATTGTTCAGCGTTTCCCTAGGCACCTGCAGGCTCGCTGGTCGACGTCGACGGCGTCTCGGCTTCCTCGAGTTCGTCGAGATAGCGTTCCGCGTCGAGCGCCGCCATGCAGCCGGTACCCGCCGAGGTCACCGCCTGGCGGTAGACGTGGTCCATGACATCCCCGGCCGCGAAGACCCCGGGGACGCTGGTGGCGGTCGCGTTGCCGTCTAGGCCGCTGCGCACGCGGATGTACCCGCCCTGCATCTTCAGTTGCCCCTGGAACAGATCCGTGTTGGGTTTGTGGCCGATGGCAATGAATACGCCGGCAACGGGCAGGTCCCGCGTCTCGCCGGTTTGCGTGGAACGCAGCCGCGCGCCGGTGACGCCGCTGTCATCCCCCAGGACCTCGTCCAGGGTGTGGTTCCACTGCACGCTGATCTGACCGGCTTCGACCCGACTGAACAGCTTGTCCTGGAGGATCTTCTCCGCGCGCAGGCTGTCTCGCCGGTGAATCAGGGTCACGTGACGGGCGATATTGGACAGGTACAGCGCCTCCTCGACGGCCGTGTTGCCACCGCCGACCACCGCCACGTCCTGGTTGCGGTAGAAAAAACCGTCGCAGGTGGCGCAGGCGGAGACGCCCTTGCCCATGAAACGGGTCTCGGATTCCAGGCCCAGGTACTGGGCACTGGCGCCGGTGGCGATGATCAGCGCGTCACAGCTGTACCGACCCATGTCGCCTTCCAGACGGAACGGCCTTTCCCCCAGGGAAACCGTGTGGATGTGGTCGAAAATGATCTCGGTGCCGAAACGCTCGGCATGCGCCTTCATACGCTCCATGAGATCGGGCCCCTGAAGCCCTTCCACGTCACCGGGCCAATTATCCACATCCGTGGTGGTGGTGAGCTGTCCGCCCATCTCCATGCCGGTAACGAGGACCGGTTGCAGGTTGGCGCGTGCGGCGTACACCGCCGCCGTGTAGCCGGCGGGGCCGGATCCCAGGATCAGCAATTGCTGGTGTCGGGTGTCACTCATGAAGTCTCCGCGAAGCCGGACATGGTTGTACGCGGATTCTAACGCAGAGCGGCGTCGCGGGCATCTTCCGTGCGGTTCACCCGCCCGCTGCACCCGGAGGCTCAGCGCTGCAGGCGTTTTCGCCGCGGCCCGGCACGCGTAGAGTTCCGCTCCAAGCAAACAGCCGGTGTCGTCGCCATGTTCGGTACTGTGGTCGCCTCCCGCCTGCTCTGGCGCCTGGAACCCTATATCCGTACGCGCTATGTCCATCCGCGTGTGGTGGCCATGCTGTTCCTGGGGTTCGCCGCGGGCCTGCCGCTGTTGCTGGTCGGCGGGACGTTCACCGCCTGGCTCGCCGATCTGGGCGTCGAGCGGGCGGCCATCGGTTTTCTCAGCTGGGTGGGGATTGCCCACAGCATCAAGGTGCTGTGGTCGCCGGTGGTCGACCGACTGGCCGTGCCGGTACTCACGCGCGTACTCGGCCGGCGGCGCGCATGGATTGTGGCGGCGCAGCTGACCGTGGGCGCCGGGCTGCTCGGCATGGCCCTGACCGATCCCGCGGCCAGTCTGTGGCTCGTGGCCCTGCTGGGCGCAGTAACCGCCTTCGGTTCCGCCACCCAGGACATCGCGGTGGATGCGTATCGGGTGGAGGCCGTCAGTCGCGCCCAGCAGGGGTTGGCGGCGGCGAGTTACGTCACCGGCTACCGGATCGCCATTCTGGTCGCCGGCGGCGGTGCGCTCCAGATCGCGGAGGCGGCGGGTTGGGCCGTGGCCTACGCCGCCATGGCCGCGTTCATGCTCGTCGGCTTGACGGTGACGCTGATCTCCGGCGAACCGGTGCGCGCGGCGGGCGAAGACGACCCCGCCAGAGAACCGCGGGTGCGGGCGTATCTGGCGGCGACCCGGCACCGGGCCCGCCTGCGTGCCATCAATGCCTGGCTGATTGCCGCCGTGATCTGTCCCCTGGCGGATTTCTTCGGCCGTTACGGTCGGGTGGCGCTCCTGATCCTGGTGTTTGTCGGCAGTTTCCGCCTCAGCGACCTGGTGATGGGCGTCATGGCCAACCCGTTCTACCTGGATCTGGGGTTTAGCAAATCCCAGATCGGCGTCGTGACCCAGTATTTCGGGCTCGCCATGACCCTGACCGGCGCCTTTGTTGGCGGCCTTCTCGTTCTGCGCGTCGGCATCGGCCGGATGCTCGCGGTCACGGCGGTCATGGCACCCATTACGAACCTGACCTTTGCGTGGCTGGCCACGCTGGGTCCGGAGATCGGCGGGCTCGTGGTCGCCATTGTCGCCGATAACATGACCGGGGGTATGGCGACGGCGGTCCTGCTTGCCTACATGGCGAGCCTGACCACCAGCGGCTATACGGCCACGCAGTACGCGCTATTGAGCTCCCTGATGACACTTCCCGGTCAGGTGATCGGTGGCTTCACCGGCTGGCTCTCCGATCTGCTGGACTGGTTCTGGTTCTTTGTCTGCGCCGCCGGTTTCGGGCTACCGGCTGTCGTCCTGGCCTTGCTCCTGCTGCGGCTGGCGCCCCCGGATGCGCCACCCCGGGATGCTGACGCGGGGTGACTGCCGGCTGACGCGGATTGGCGACGACCCGCGTCACATGCCTCAAACAGACCGCGCAATCCACTGATTTAAAAGTTGATATTGTTTTGGCCCGAGTGTTGCTTCTGTTTCGTCAAACGACGACTTACCGATCAAGCCAGGGCTGATACAACCATGACGATAAGCCAAGATGTGGCACAAGCAGCACAGGCCATCGGGCGGCGCTACGAGACAGGTGACGGCGTCAGTGTCGATGTTGCGGCGGCCGCCCGGTTCTACCGCCAGGCCGCCTATCGGGGTCTGCCGGAAGCGCAGCATGCCCTGGGGTTTCTCCACGCCATCGGCGAGGGCGTCCCGCGCAACAGTGAGATCGCGGTCGGCTGGCTCCAGGCCGCGGCCGAACAGGAGCACCCCGAAGCGCAGCACAACCTGGGTGTCATGTACGCCGAGGGCCGCGGCGTCGCAATGGACTATCGGGTCGCTATCCACTGGTTTTACAGGGCGGCTCTCAACGGCTGCACCCACGCCCGCGAGTGGCTGGAGACTCGCGAGGAACTCGCCAGCGCTGCGGAGTAGGATCGCAACCGCATGCCTGTGTCATCGGCGTGTGAACCCGGCAAGCCGCACTGGCCGGGTTCATGCCGACCCCACCCGGATACGTCGTTCCGCCCGCCCCGAAGCGTCCGGCTCAAGTGACGCGTTTCGCCAACGGCCTCCTGGGCCCTACCATGGACCCGGTTCGAGGTTCGCAGTAAGCCGGAGTCTGTGACTGGCGCCGCAAAACCAGCCGCCGCAAATGTGCCATAGTCTGCCACTGGGATTGGCAGGCAATGGTCGGCGCTGGTTTGTGCGCGGAGGAGCGCGATGACACTACAAAAGGCCTTGGTCGTGGATGACTCGCGCCTGGCGCGGGTCGCCCTGAGTAAGCTTCTCACCCGCAGGAATCTGGATGTGGACGTCGCCGGGTCCGGTCAGGAAGCCCTGGACTACCTGCGGCAGCAGGCGCCCGATGTTGTCTTCATTGACTACATGATGCCGGACATGGATGGCTTCGAGGCCGCGCAGGCCATCCAGGCGTTACCCGAACGCGACCCGTTGCCGCTGGTGATGTACACCTCGCAGGACAGTGACGAGGATCGCTCACGCGCTCGTGACATCGGGATCTGCGGCTTTCTCTCCAAACCGGCGAGTGAGGCCCTGCTCGACCAGGTCCTCAGCGACGCCGCTGCCTGGCAGCCGGAGGTTCCGGATCCGGATGCGGAAGTCGCGGATCCCGCCCCGGTGACGGCAGGGGCGGCCGAAGAGATCGGGGAGCCAGCGGCCGCGCCGGCGGTGGATGAGGCGGCGGATGACGCCGGGCCCGGTTTCGACGTGGCCGTACCCGCTGACGGTGCGCATGCCTCGATAGCGGATGAGCCGTCCCTGGATGAAGCGGAAGAACCGGCGTACCCGGAGCAGCCCGAGTCAGCGGATCCCGTGCCCGCGGCGACGGTTCCCGCCGAGGGCGTCGATCCGGGGGACGTGCCCGGCGACGCTGACCGCGAACCGGACGTGGCAGCGACGACGGAACCGGCGGCTGACGGCCATGCCGCAGCGGAGACTGCCACGGGTGAGGACGCAGCGGAGGTCGAGCAGCGTCAGCTCCGGGCAGCCGCCGCCGCGGCCCGGGAAGAGGTAGCCCAGAAGCTCGATGAAGCCGAGGTTCAGTGGCAGCACCGCCTGGACCGCCTGGAAGCATCCATGACCGAGGGCCTGGACCGGCGGGTGGAACAGGCACGCGGCGAGATGGCGGAACTCGCCCAGCGGCTGGAGGCATTGCAGCAAGCCAGCCCCGAGCCAGCCAGTGGTGACTACCTACAGGAGACCGCGCGCACCGAGGCGCGCGCCGCCGTCGCGGAATGGCGTCAGGAGATCCGCGAGGAAGCCGCCCGTGCCGCCCGCACGGCAGCGGAGCAAGTGGTCGAGCGGGCCCTGGAACGCCAGGCTCCGGCGTCGTCGGGCCCGGACACCGAGGCCGTTACCGAGCAGGTGGACCAGGTGCTGCGTCAGCGCCTGGAAGGGTTGTCCGATAGCGAGGCGTTCCGGGAACAGGTCATTGCGAGCCTCACGGACCACGGCATCCCCGTGCTCAAGAACGCCATGGACCAGTGGGTCCGGGACGTGGCGACCGAG
The DNA here is from genome assembly GCA_046482445.1 of Ectothiorhodospiraceae bacterium. Lineage (GTDB taxonomy): Bacteria > Pseudomonadota > Gammaproteobacteria > Nitrococcales > Aquisalimonadaceae > Aquisalimonas. The sequence continues at coordinate 4,757 of JAWOFB010000235.1, forward strand.
GCCGCGGAGGCGGCCGTGGATAAGGCTGTGGCGAACGCCTCCGAGGCCGTGGTCCAGGAGGCCGTGGCTGCCGCGGCAGAGTCGGCTGCCGCCGAGGCCCATGCCGCCCATGCACGCACCCGGCACTACATGCTGATTGGTGGCGGTGTCCTCGCGGCCGGCGTCCTCGCTGCGTTGATCCTGGCCCTGTAAAGCGTTTGCCGGGCTAAGTCCGGCGGGCAAGGGGTCGTGGCTTACTGGCCCCGCTGCGAGGCGATGCGGTCGGCAGCACGGATGGGTTCGGGCAAGCGATAGCGCCCCGTGCAGGCCAGAACCCACGCCGGCGCGGCCGTATGATCGACCCGGTGGCCTGGGGAGACGAACAGTGGCCGGACTCCCGTGCGGCTGCGCAGCACCGTGCCGATACGTTCCCCGCCGTCATGGAGCGGCGCCTGGCTGCCCCGCTCCCGGCCCGGCTCCTGCCAGCTTCCCAGGAGTCGGCTCTTGCCCACGCCCACGCTCGGGCGATCCAGCCAGACGCCCAGGTGGGCGGCGATCCCCAGTCGCCGCGGGTGGGCGATGCCCTGGCCGTCACACAGCAGCAGATCGGGCAGGGCGCTGAGTTCATCCAGGGCCGCCAGGATGGCCGGTAGTTCCCGGAACGCCAGCAGCCCCGTGCGATAGGGGAAGGTCACGGGACGCTCGGCCACGGCATGTGTCAGCGGTGTCAGGTCCGGGTATTGGTGAACGGCGACACAGGCTCGCGCCCGCTGGCCCCCGTTCGTGAAACCCGTATCAACGCCCGCGACAGTCGTTACCGGTCCGGTCTCGTCCTCCAGTCGCACGGCTGCGGCCAGCCGCCGTTGCACCGCCCGGGCGCTGGCGGCATCCAGGTGCCACGCGTCGCCAGGCTCGCGACCAGTGCTCATGGCGCACCGGCCCGGCATGGCAGCAGCAGCCGGTTGCCAGCCGCAGGCAGGTCAGGGGCAGGGGTTGGGAATGCGCGCGTGCACATCCTCGATCGCCCGATGCACGGCATCGGTCACGGCCACGTCGACGCTGGCGATGTTGCTGTGCAACTGGTCCATAGTGGTGGCGCCGATGATGTTGCTGGTTACGAAGGGACGGCTGTTCACCCAGGCCAGGGCCAGCTGCGCCGGGTCGAGCCCGTGATCGCGGGCGATGGCGACGTATTCCGCCGTGGCGCCGCGGCCGGCCGCGCTGAGATAGCGCTGGAAGCGTGAGAACAGCGTCAGTCGGGCCCCTTCGGGCCAGTTGTCGTCCAGATACTTGCCGCTGAGGGTGCCGAAGCCGAGTGGCGAGTAGGCCAGCAGGCCGCACTGCTCGCGGTGGCTGACCTCGGCCAGGCCCACCTCGTAGGTGCGGTTGAGCAGGTTGTACGGGTTCTGGACGCTCTGGATCCGGGGCCAGCCCCGTGCCTCCGCAAGCTGGAGGAATTTCATCACGCCCCATGGCGTCTCGTTGGAGACACCGATCCAGCGGATTTTGCCCTCGCGCACGAGCTTATCCAGCCCCTCCAGGGTGTCCTCCAGCGGCGTCAGGATGTCGTCGTCCTTGGGCTCGTAACCCAGCTTGCCGAAGTAGTTGGCACTGCGCGCCGGCCAGTGGAGCTGGAACAGATCGATGGTGTCCGTCTGCAGGCGCTCCAGGGATCCCTCCACGGACTCGCGCAACTGCTCGGGCGTGTGCCGCGACTGTCCTTGCCGGCAGTGATCCAGCCCCGGGCCGGCGATCTTGGTGGCCAGGATGAGCTGGTCACGATCGCTGCGGCCACGCAACCAGTTGCCGATGTAGCGGTCGGTGAGGCCGGCGGTCTCGGCGCGCGGCGGCACCGGGTACATCTCGGCGGTGTCGATGAAGTTGACCCCGTTCGCCACGGCATAGTCCAGTTGCTCGTGGGCCTCGGCTTCGCTGTTTTGCTCGCCCCAGGTCATGGTGCCCAGGCCGATGAGACTGACGTCCACGCCCGTGGTGCCGAGTGGCCGGTATTCCATGGTGGTTTGCCCTCGTTTTAAGCCGTTGCGGAAATCGTGTCGGGTTGTTGCGGAGGGGCCTGCGCCTTCAGGCCGTGTCCCCGCTGTCGTCGCGCCGCCGGTAGACCAGGTCGAAGACGCTGTGGCCGCGGCGCGTGCCGCGCTCCT
>JAWOFB010000266.1:0-3789 GCA_046482445.1 Ectothiorhodospiraceae bacterium
CATGTCTCACCGCATCCAGGGCCCGGGCCTTTCGAGCCACCTGGGCCAGTTGGACCGGAGATTTGAGCACAACGGTCTGATGGTTTTTCAAAGAGAGTATCTTCGGGTTCTCGTACTGGATGAAGCCGCAGTCATCGCAGACCAGGCGCTCGCGGTCGTCGCCCACCGGTGTGCGGCGCGTAAAATTCCCCGGGTCGGACGGATTGGGACTGGACATGCGCCGTAGTCTACTAAGCCTGGGGGCTGCATGACCATGGCCGCCCTTGCCGCAGCCGACGGACTGGCGGACCATACCCCTCCATGGATGCACCCGGAGACAACGCATGAGTGACGGTGAAACCCGCGCCACCCTGAGCGGCGTGCGCGAGCACCCCGAGCGCCAGCGCATTGCCGGCGAGGTTCACGCACGCCCCTTCGAGGCCCTGGAAGGTCCCCTGCGGGGGACTCACCTGGCGCTTCTCAGTGAGGACGGTCGCCGGGATCACGAGGCCGTCTGCGCGCTCTGCCGCCGGTACCAGCAGGAGCCGCCCGCCGCGGACGCGAATCACCACAGCGTCGATCTGGGCCCGTTCCGGCTGCGCTGGGAGCGGCACACGGAGTTCTCCACCTACACCTTTTTTGTCACCCGGACGGCCACGCCAACGGAGAACCCGTTCGCACACACCGCGCTCGAGACGGTACCCGGCGAGTGGCTGGAGAAACTGCCAGGCGAGATCATTGCCGCCGTCCACGTCACCATGGAGGACAGGGAAGCCCCGGAGCGCGACGCCCACGAGATCGCTACGCTGTTCGACTGCGAGAACTTCGCCGGCAGCCAGGTCGCCGATGGCGCCGCGCGGGTGTTTACCGATTTCCGCCTGCACGAGGACGGCTACGGCCGGATCCTGGTGCAGGATCGCGGTCTGCCGCCACGGCGCACCGGCCGCTTGATCCAGCGATTGCTGGAAATCGAGACCTACCGCCTGCTGGCCCTGCTGGCCTTCCCCGTGGCCCGCGAGGCCGGTCGTGAGCTGACGCAACTGGAGCGGGATCTGGAGCGGGTGACCGAGCGCATTACCCGCACCGCCAACCTGGAGCACGAGCAGTCCCTGCTCGGCGAGATCTCGGCGTTATCGGCGCAACTGGAGCAAGTCACTTCGCACACCGGTTTCCGGCTGAGTGCGGCGCGCGCCTACGATGCACTGGTGCGTCGCCGCATCGAGAATCTGCGCGAGCAGAGGATCCGGGAACTCCAGACCATCGAGGAGTTCCTGGTGCGGCGCTTCCGTCCGGCCATGCGCACCTGCGAGTCGGTGAGCGAGCGCCAGGAGAACCTGGCCCAGCGCCTGTCCCGCGCCGCCGATTTGCTGCGCACGCGCGTGGACATTGCCCTGGAGGGGCAGAACCGGGACCTGCTGGCCTCCATGAACCGGCGCACGGATCTGCAGTTACGCCTCCAGCAAACCGTCGAGAGCCTGTCCGTGCTGGTCATGAGTTACTACGGGACCGGCTTGCTGTCGTATCTGTACTACGCCGTCGAGGAGCTGGGAGTGCCGTTGAACACGGACCTGGCCATGGGGATTACGGTCCCGGTGGTGGTGGGCTGTGTCTACGTGGGTCTGCGCATCATGCGCAAGCGCGTGCTGGGCCAGGAAGAGGCCCACTGAGCCGGTACTAACCTTTAAGGAAGTAAGCAGGGAGCGGTTTCACCCAGGGAAACCGCCCGGCGGCATGCCACCGCCGCCGCCCATCTGGCGCATCATGCGCTCCATGCCGCCCTTTTTCTTCATCTGCTTCATCATCTTCTGCATCTGCTTGAACTGCTTGAGCAGCCGGTTCACGTCCTGCACCTGAGTGCCGGAACCGGTGGCGATGCGGCGCTTGCGCGAGCCGTTGATGATGTCCGGGCGCCGCCGCTCGCCGGGCGTCATGGCATTGATCATGGCAACCAGCCGGCGGATGTCCTTGTCATCCACCTGGCTCTTGGCCTTCTCGGCCATTCCGCTCATGCCCGGCATCTTGTCCATGAGACTGCCGATACCGCCCATGTTGCCGAGCTGGTTCATCTGGTCGCGGAAGTCCTCCAGGTCGAAGCCCTTGCCCTTTTTCATCTTGCGGGCCAGGCGATCGGCTTCCTCCTGGTCGACACCGCGCTCGACCTCTTCCACCAGGCTGAGCATGTCGCCCATGCCCAGAATGCGCGATGCCACACGCTCCGGATGGAACGGCTCCAGGGCATCCGTCTTCTCGCCGGTGCCCAGGAACTTGACCGGCTTGCCGGTGACGTGGCGAATGGACAGCGCTGCGCCGCCCCGGGCATCGCCATCGGTCTTGGTGAGGACAACGCCGGTGAGCGGGAGGGCGTCGTTGAACGCCTGGGCGGTGTTGACGGCGTCCTGGCCGGTCATGCTGTCGACCACGAACAGCGTCTCCACGGGCTCCACCGTGCGGTGGAGCTCACCGACCTCGCCCATCATGCCCTCGTCGACATGCATGCGACCGGCCGTATCGACGATAACAACATCGTGGAACTGCTTGCGGGCATGGTCCACGGCGGCCCGGCCGATGGCCGTGACGGCCTGGCTGCTGTCCGAGGGGAAGAAATCGACGCCGACCTCGCCGGCCAGGGTCTGGAGCTGATCGATGGCTGCCGGGCGGTAGACGTCGCAGCTGACCACCAGCACTTTCTTCTTCTCGCGCTCGGTCAGGTAACGCGCCAGCTTGGCAACACTGGTCGTTTTCCCGGACCCCTGAAGGCCGGCAACCATGACCACCGCCGGCGGCCGCACATTGAGCGCCAGGGCGTCGTTGGCCTCGCCCATGACGCGCACGAGCTCGTCCTTGACGATCTTGATGAAGGTCTGCCCAGGGGTCAGGCTGCGCTTGACCTCCTCGCCCAGGGCGCGCTCCTTGACGTCCGCCACGAAGGCCTTGACCACGGGCAGCGCCACGTCCGCCTCCAGCAGGGCCATGCGCACTTCCCGCAGACTCTCCTGGATGTTGTCCTCGGTCAGGCGCCCCTGCCCGCGCAGGCGCTTCATCACCCCGTCGAGGCGCTCGCTGAGATTATCGAACATCGCCGATCGCCCCCTGTTGCCACCCGTTACCGGGCAGCCGCTGTCGTCGTTGCAAGGCTACAGACGGTAACGCCTGCCCCGTTCGCAATCAATTGCGCCCGCTTTGTCGGCCCCGGCATGTGTGCGATGATCGCGTTTCGGAGCGCTTGGACACAGGCGCAATCCCCGTCACACCCACCGGCCACCGACCAATAGGTCCCATGCTCGCGACACTCGCCTTCGTGGCACTGTACCTCCTGACCACCGCCGGTTTCGCCGCGCGCATGGTCGCCGGAGCGGAGCGCGTGCCCTGGCGCCGCGGCTTGCTGGCGGTCGGTGGCCTCGCTGTGGCGGTCCACGCCGTCTCCCTGTGGACGCAGATGGGCCAGGCCAACGGGCTGGACCTGGGCTTTTTCAACGCCCTGTCCCTGGTAACCGGCACCATGGCGCTCATGGTCCTTGTCGGCGCCAGCCGCCACCCGCTGGAGAATCTGGCCGTATTCATTCTACCGGCGGCGGCCGTCGCGGGCCTGGTCAACCAGCTGCTGGGCACGGGCGTTGCCACCATTACCCGTTTCCCGGACGGCCTGGAAGTCCACGTGATCACCTCGGTCATCGCCTTCGCCGTGCTGGGCGTCGCCGTGGTGCAGTCCCTGTTGCTGGCCTGGCAGGATTACCGCCTGCGCCACCACCAACCCGGGGGTGTCGTGCGCGCCCTGCCACCGCTTCAGGAAATGGAACACCTGCTGTTCCG
>JAWOFB010000277.1:0-15622 GCA_046482445.1 Ectothiorhodospiraceae bacterium
GGACGAAGACAGCGAAATTGGCGGGGCTCAGTTCGTCGTGGGACTCCCGCGCGCAGTCGCCGCTTGGTTCACGGTCTTGCCGACACCGGCACCCCCGAACAGGCCGACCTTGCCGCCCTTGGCGAAGGGGCACATCAGGTCGATGACCTTGATGCCGGTCTCCAGCAACTCGGTGCTGGCCGACTGGTCATCGAATGCAGGCGCATTGCGGTGAATGACCCATTCGTCATCGTTGCCGATGGCGCCTTCCTGGTCGATGGGCCGGCCCAGGACATCCATGATGCGGCCCAGGGTCTTGGTGCCGACCGGGACGGAGATGCCTTTGCCGGAGTTGGTGACGGAGAGCCCGCGACGCAGGCCGTCGGTGGTCCCCATGCCGATGCACCGGACCACACCGTCACCGGTCTGCTGCTGGACCTCCAGCACCAGATCCTCGGTATCCACGGTCAGGGCGTCGTACACCTTGGGCACGCTGTCGCGTGGGAATTCCACATCCACCACAGGGCCGATGATCTGGACGATTTTTCCTGAGCTCATACCCCAGTTCCTCTCAATTCAGTGCTCGAAAACGGTACGGGTCCCCTGCCCACGCCCGGCGCGCAACAGATCTACACTGCCGCGGCGCCGGAGACGATCTCCGTGAGCTCCGTGGTGATGGCGGCCTGGCGCGCCTTGTTGTATGCCAGCTCCAGCTCTTCGATGACCTGTTCAGCGTTGTCCGACGCCGCCTTCATCGCCACCATGCGCGCCGCCTGCTCGCTGGCGATGTTGTCCACCACACCCTGGTAGACCAGCGACTCCACGTAGCGCTGAAGCAGGTCGTCCAGCACGGACGCCGGATCCGGCTCGTACAGGTAGTCCCAGCTATACCGGGCCTCGTCCAGAACCGGGTCCTCGAAGCTCGGCAACGGCAGCAGTCGATCCAGCGTGGGCTGCTGGGTCATGGTGTTCACGAAGCGGTTATAGACCAGCACGATCTGATCCAGGTTGCCTTCGCGGTAGGCGTCCAGCATCACCTTGATGGTGCCCAGCAGGTCGGCGATGTGCGGCGTATCGCCGAGGTGCGTGGCCTGGGCGGTGATATTCAGCCCGGACAGGCGGGCCAGGAATTGCGCCCCCTTGTTGCCGATGGGGCAAACATCCACACCCACGCCTTTCTGGTCCCACTCACGCAGTTCGGGCAACAGCTTGCGGAACAGGTTGGCGTTGAGCCCACCGCAGAGACCGCGGTCCGAGGTGACAACAATGTAGCCCACGCGCTTGACTTCCCGCTCAACCAGGAACGGATGCTGGTACTCCGGTTGAGCGCGGGCGAGGTGACTGATCACGCTCTGGATCTTGTCCGCGTAAGGACGCGACGCCTGCATGCGCGCCTGGGCGGTTCGCATCTTGGAGGCCGCGACCATTTCCATGGCACCGGTGATCTTCTGCGTGTTCTGCACGCTCTTGATCTTGGTGCGTATCTCTTTACCGCCGGACATGAGCCGATTACCCCCGCCTTACCAGGTACCCTGCGACTTGAAATCACCGAGCAGCTTGTGCAGCTTCGAAGCGATATCGTCGTTGTAGTCGCCCGTCTGGTTAATGTGATCCCGTAGCTCGGGATCGTTGGCACGCATGTGGGCATGTGCCCCGGCCTCGAAGCGCAGGATCTCGTTGACCGGCAGATCGTCGAGATAACCCTCGTTGGCCGCGAACAGCGACAGTGCCATATCCGCGACGGCCATGGGGCTGTACTGGTTCTGCTTCATCAGCTCCATGACGCGCTCGCCGCGCTCGAGCTGCTGCCGAGTGGCGGCATCGAGATCGGAGGCGAACTGGGCGAACCCCGCCAGCTCCCGGTACTGCGCCAGGGCGAGACGGATACCGCCGCCGAATTTCTTGATGATCTTGGTCTGGGCGGAACCACCCACACGGGAGACCGAGATACCGGCGTTGATCGCCGGCCGGACGCCCGAGTTGAAGAGGTCGCTCTCCAGGAAGATCTGGCCGTCGGTAATCGAGATGACGTTGGTGGGCACGAAGGCCGAGACGTCACCCGCCTGGGTCTCGATGATCGGCAGCGCCGTCAGTGAGCCGGTTCGGCCCTTCACGCGCCCACCGGTCTGCTCTTCGACGAAGTCCGTGTTGACCCGCGCGGCCCGCTCCAGCAGGCGCGAGTGCAGGTAGAAAACGTCCCCCGGATAGGCCTCGCGCCCGGGGGGCCGACGCAGCAGCAGGGACACCTGCCGGTAGGCCCAGGCCTGCTTGGTCAGGTCGTCATAAACAATGAGCGCGTCTTCGCCGGTATCCCGGAAGTACTCGCCCATGGCGCAGCCCGCGTACGGGGCGATGAACTGCAGAGCGGCCGACTCGGAGGCACCCGCCGCGACCACGATGGTGTGGTCCATGGCGCCGTGTTCCTCAAGCTTGCGCACCACCGTGGCGATGGTGGAGTTCTTCTGCCCGATGGCCACGTAGATGCAGGTCACGCCTGCACCCTTCTGGTTAATAATGGTGTCGATGGCCACGGCGCTCTTGCCGGTCTGTCGGTCGCCGATGATGAGCTCACGCTGACCGCGGCCGATGGGCACCATGGAGTCAATGGCCTTGAGGCCGGTCTGCACCGGCTGGTCGACGCCCTGTCGGGCGATGACGCCCGGCGCCACCTTCTCCACGGGTGAACTGTGTTCGGTCTCGATGGGGCCCTTGCCGTCGAGGGGGTTGCCCAGGGGATCAACCACACGGCCACGCAGCGCATCGCCCACCGGCACCTCGAGGATGCGGCCGGTGCATTTCACCGGATCGCCTTCGGAGATGTGGCGATAGTCGCCGAGAATCACCACACCCACGGAGTCGCGCTCCAGGTTGAGCGCCATGCCGTAGGTCTCGTTGGGAAACTCGAGCATCTCCCCCTGCATGACGTCACCCAGGCCGGCGACGCGGACGATGCCGTCCTGTACCGAGACCGTGGTGCCCTCGTTGCGCGCCTCGGCAACGGCATCGAAGTTCTGGATGCGCTGCTTGATGAGATCGCTGATTTCGGACGCTTTGAGTTGCATTGGCGTTATCCCCTTAACGGTTCAGCGCGGTCGCGAGACGGTTGAGCCGCCCCCGCACCGAACCATCGATTACCAGGTCCCCTGCGCGAATCACGGCGCCGCCCAGGAGGGTCTTGTCGGTCTCGCTGACGAGGCGGACGCGGCGCTGGAGCCGTTTGCCCAGGCCTTCCTCCAGCTTCTGCCGGGTGGCGTCGTCAACCGCATCCGCCGCGATGAGCCGGGCGTCGAGCGTACCTTCTTCGGTGGCCCGAAGGTCGCGGTACTGCTCAGCCAGCGCCGGCGCGGCGATGAGCCGACGATTGGCCGCGAGCTGATGCACCAGGCTGCGCCCCGCATCACCGAGATAGCCGCCGATGATGTCGAGGATGAGCTGCTCGGCCTGGTCCGGCGACAAACCCGGGCTCGCCAGGAGGGCGTGCACGTCATCGTCCCCGGCGACGGCCGCCAGCAGGTCCAGCGTTTCAGACCAGCCCTCGAGCTCACCGTTGTCACGGGCCAGCTGGAAGACCGCCCGAGCGTACGGCCGCGCAATGGGATTGTAGTCAGAAGCCATGGCTTAGGTGCCTCACAGCTGTTTCGCCAGGTCCTCGAGGAGGTCGTTGTGGGCCTTGGCGTCCACCTCCCGCTCCAGGACACGGCTTGCGCCGGAAATGTCGAGCGTAACCACCTGGTCACGGAGCTCGGTCCGTGCCTTGGTCAGTTCCTGCTCGATCTGCGCCTGGGCCTGGGCCAGCTGGCGGTCGCCTTCCTGGCGGGCGCTGGTACGCGCTTCCTCAATGATTTCGCTGGAGCGCTTATTCGCCTGCTCCAGGATATCGCTGGCCTGCTGGCGGGCCTCTTTGAGGAGCTCTTCCTTACGGGCCTCGGCTTCCTGCAGCTCCTGCTGGCCACGCTCGGCGGCCGACAGGCCGTCGCTGATCCGCTCCTGGCGGTTGCGCATGGCCGAACTGAGGCTCGGCCAGACGAATTTCATGGTAAACCAGACGAAGATGCCGAAGGCGATCATCTGGCCCAGGATCGTGGCATTGATCTCCATGCCATCACCTCCAGTTTTCGGGACGAAGGGTGCCGGTTAGGCGTTTACGCACCCGCCGCGGCTTCGACCGCCGTCACGAACGGATTGGCGAAGGTGAAGAACAGCGCCAGGCCAACACCGATCATGGACACCGCGTCCAGAAGGCCGGCGAGCAGGAACATACGACCCTGCAGCATCGGGGCGAGTTCGGGCTGGCGCGCGATGCTCTCGAGGAACTTGCCGCCCATGATGCCGAAACCAAGAGCCGTGCCGATGGCGCCGGCACCGAGAATGATCGCGACAGCGATGACCGTAAAGCCCTGCACACTGGCAATCAGGCTAGCGAGTTCAGCTTCCATGATGGACCTCCGAGTGGTAGTGACGAATCAAGGGTTGCGGGAATCAGTGGTGCTCCGCCGCCATACTGAGATAGACGATACTGAGCATCATGAAAATAAACGCCTGCAGCGGGATGACCAGGATGTGGTAGATGGCCCACACCGTAGCCAGAACGACCTGTCCGGCAAGCAGTGCCAGGCCGCCCACACTGGTCAGCATCTCCACCCAGCTGGTACCGAAGCTCAGGGTCAGCGATGCGATCAGCAGGAAAATCAGCTCGGCGGCGTAGAGATTGCCGAACAGCCGCAGGGACAGGGAGATGGGCTTGGCCAGCAGCTCGACGATGTTGAGAATCAGGTTAAACGGCAGCAGCCAGGGCCCGAACGGGTGCAGGAGCATTTCCTTGGCAAAGCCGCTAGCACCCTTGTAGTAGAAGCTGAAGCCGATCACCAGGCCGAGAATCGACAGCGACAGCCCGAACGTAATGTTCAGATTGGCCGTGGGCAGAATCTTGAAGTATTCCCAGCCCAGTGCGTGCATGGTCTCCGGCGCCAGGTCGATGGGCACCAGGTCCATGAGATTCATCAGAAAGACCCAGACGAAGATGGTCAGGGCCATGGGCGCGATGATGGGATTCTTACCGTGATAGGTATCAGCGACGAGCCCCTCCACGAACTCGACCATCATCTCCACGGTGTTCTGTAACGGCCCCGGCGTGCCCGAGGTCGCCCGCCGCGCTGCCACCCACATCACCAGACAGAAGACGGAGCCCAACAGGATCGACACGGCGAGGCTGTCCATGTGCAGGGACCAGAAGCCCTCGCCCACCCGCCAGTTGGTCAGGTGGTGCTTGATGTAGGTGGTAACGCCGGTGTCTTCAGCCATGGTTGTCTTACCCTTGTGCGACAGCGCTGCGGTAGAGCGCCAGCCAGTAGACCAGTAGGGCCAGAATGTAGGTCGCGATTACAGGCAGGAACACCGCACCAAACCAGTGCACGGCGAGGGCGAACAGCACCGCCGTCAACAGGAATTTGGTCGCTTCCCCCCGATAAAAGGCGCCCAGTAGGCGCTTCGGCTCCGCATCCGGTGGCACGGAGAAGACCCGTACCGCCATGTATAGCGCCGGCACCAGCGCGATAAGCCCGCCCGTAGCGGCGGCGAGTGCAGCCTGGAGCCCGGCGCCCAGCAACCAGATCGTCGCGCTCGCGACCGTGACTGCTGCCTGCGCCACAAGCACCCAGCGCGCCGCGCGGTGTCCGTGCATGGTGCCTCGTTGCCCTGGCCGGAAGCGCTGTCAGGCAGCGGCTAGCGGCAATTACAGGAGCGCCGAAGTATAAGGGCTGACCCGTAGGGGGTCAACGGCGCACCGGTGTAGGGCGGTGCGGCTCAACGGATACGCTCGATGATGCCGTCGAGCTCGTCCAGGCTGGAGTACTGGATCACCAGTTTGCCCTTTCCCTGGCGCCCTTGTTGGATGCTGACACTGGCCCCCAGCCGATCGGCCAGGTCATCCTGGAGCCTGCGGATGTCCGGGTCCGGTTGTTGTTGCCGGGGGGTCTCATCGGCGCCGCCATCCAGGGCCTTGCGGACCAGGGACTCAGTGGCGCGCACGGACAGCCCGCGGGCGACCACCCGCGCAGCAACGGCGTTCTGCTGGTCGGCCGGCAGCGCCGCCAGGGCGCGAGCGTGGCCCATCTCCAGGGCGCCGTTGTGGATATGCTCACGCACCTCGGGGGTGAGCTCCAGCAGCCGCAAGAGGTTGCTGACCGAGGCACGCGAACGCCCGACAGCCTCGGAGACCGCCTGGTGCGTCATGCCGAACTCGTCAATCAGGCGGCGCAGCGTGCTCGCTTCCTCCAGGGGATTGAGATCCTCGCGCTGCATGTTCTCGATCAGCGCAACCGCCACCGCCATCTCGTCGGGGATCTGGCGAACAATGGCCGGTACGCGCTCAAGACCGGCCAGCTGGGCAGCCCGCCAGCGCCGTTCGCCGGCGACGATCTCGAAATGCTCGTCATCCAGCGGTCGCACCACCAACGGCTGGACCACGCCCTGGGCGCTGATGGAGTCCGCCAGCTCCTGGAGCGCGGTTGGGTCCATGTGGTGCCGGGGCTGGTAGCGCCCGCTCTGGAGCCACTCCACGGGCAGATCCCGGAGGCTGGCGTGATCGTCGCCGGGGGTCTCGTCGTCGGGTCCCAGTAGGGCGTCGAGCCCGCGTCCCAGTCCTCGTTTCTTAGCGTTCATCAGCGTCGTCCGTTCAGGCTGTCGTGGCGGCAGCGGCCTGGTCCTTGCGCAGCAGCTCGCTGGCCAGGGCCATGTATGCCAGGGCGCCGCGGGAATAGCGATCGTACTGCAAGGCGGACTGACCGTGACTGGGCGCCTCGGCCAGGCGCACATTGCGCGGGATGACCGTGTTGTAGACCTGCTTGGGGAAGTGCTGCAGCAACTGCGCGCTCACCTGGTTGGCCAGGTTGTTGCGCGGATCGAACATGGTGCGCAACAACCCCTGAATGATCAGCTCGCGGTTGGCGTTTTGCTGCACGCGGCGGATGGTGTTGAGCAGCGCCGTTAGGCCTTCCAGGGCATAGTATTCGCACTGGATGGGCATGAGAACGCCGTTGGCCGCTACCAGGGCATTGACCGTGAGAATGTTCAGCGACGGCGGACAATCCACCAGGATGTAGTCGTAGTTGTCCCGTACCCGAGCCAGCTGGCGGCGCAGTTGCTGCTCCCGGCCCTCCGCGTCCATGAGGGCGACCTCGGCGGCGGTGACATCGCTGTTACCAGGGACCACCTGGAAGCCACCACCGGGAGCGTCGGTTACCGCTTCGCGGATGGACACCTCGTCCATGAGCACATGGTAGGCGTTGACCCGCACCCGGGCACGGTCGATGCCGCAGCCAACCGTGGCGTTGCCCTGGGGATCCATGTCCACCACCAGAACCCGCTTGCGCTGGAGCGCCAGGGCAGCGGCCAGGTTCACGCAGGTCGTGGTCTTGCCGACCCCGCCCTTCTGGTTGGCGAAGGCGATGGTTCTACCCATGACGCTCTCCTGTGGTAACGGTACCGCTGCGGGATACGCAGACGATGGAACGCTCGGCTTCCAGGCCGGGAACCGACACACCGGTGAGATGGTAACGCCACGCCGACGGCAACTGCGCTGTTTCGGTGACAGCGTCGAAGCGACCCTTCATCGCCAGGATGCAGCCGTCGTCCGCGACCAGATGACCCGCCTGGGCCACCAGCCGGTCCAGCCGCGTACAGGCACGCGCCGTCACGGTATCGAAGCACTCATCCGGTGACCAGTTCTCCATGCGGGCTCCAACCACGGTGACGTGGCCCAGCCCGAGTTCGGTGCGCACCTGCCGGAGGAACCGCAGCTTCTTGCCCTGGCTGTCGAGAAGCGTTACCCGCAGGCGCGGCGCCGCGACGGCCAGGGGGACACCCGGGAGCCCGGCGCCGGAGCCCACATCCAGGAGCCGCTCAGCCGACAGCCAGGGTAGCAGCACGAGGCTGTCGAGCACGTGTCGCGTAACCATGGCCACGGGCTCGCGCACCGCCGAGAGATTGAACGCCGCATTCCAGCGATGCAGCAGCTCCAGGTAGGCCACCAGGGCGTCTTGCTGCGCGGCGCTCAACGCCAGCTCCATGGCAGCTAGACCCGTTTCGAGTTCCGTCGCGACGGCCGCCCGCGGGAAGGCTTGGCTCATGCGCTGCGGCGCTGGCTGGCCTGGTTACCGCGCTGGATGTGCACCACCAGAAGGGACACCGCCGCGGGCGTCACCCCCTGGATGCGTGCAGCCTGGCCCACGGTCGCAGGGCGATGATCGGCCAGCTTCTGCCGGATTTCATTGGACAACCCGCTGACCTGGTCAAAATCCAGATCGTCCGGGATCGCGAGTGCTTCCTGGCGGCGGGCCCGCTCGATTTCATCCTCTTGCCGGTCCAGGTAGCCCGCGTACTTGGCCTGGATGGCCAGTTGCTCTGCGACATCCGGGGCGACGGCCGGCGTCTCGCCGACGAGTGCGAGCACATCCGCGTAGTCGAGCTCGGGGCGTCGCAACAGCGCCGCCATGGATTGCTCCCGGCGCAGCGGGCCGCCCAGGAGCCGGGCGGCGGCGGCAGTGTCCACGTCGCTGGGCCGCACCAGCGTGGCATCCAGCCGGGCCTGCTCGGCGGCAATGGCGTCACGTTTACTGGTGAATGCCTGCCAGCGCGCGTCGTCCACCAGACCCAGGTCACGGCCGGTTGGCGTCAGGCGGAGATCGGCATTGTCCTCGCGCAGCTTGAGACGGTACTCCGCGCGGCTGGTGAACATCCGGTACGGCTCCTGGGTGCCGCGCGTGGTGAGGTCATCGATGAGCACGCCGATGTAGGCCTCGTGCCGTGCCGGTTGCCAGGGCTCCCGATCTTGGACGGCGCGCGCGGCGTTGACCCCCGCCACCAGGCCCTGGGCGGCCGCCTCTTCATAACCGGTGGTACCGTTGATCTGGCCGGCGAAGTACAACCCGGCCACATGCAGCGTCTCCAGGCTCGGTCGCAGATCGCGCGGGTCGAAGAAATCGTACTCGATGGCGTAGCCGGGTCGGGTAATGTGCGCGCGCTCCAGGCCGGCACAGGAACGCACCATGGCCAGCTGCACGTCAAAGGGCAGGCTGGTGGAGATCCCGTTGGGATAGACTTCGGTGGTCTCCAGCCCCTCGGGTTCCAGGAAGACCTGGTGGCCGGTCTTGTCGGCAAACCGCACGACCTTGTCCTCCACCGACGGGCAGTAACGCGGCCCGACGCTATCGATTTCGCCGGAGAACATGGGCGAGCGGTCCAGGCCACCGCGAATGATCTCGTGGGTGGCCTCGTTAGTGGTGGTCAACCAGCAGCTCACCTGCCGCGGGTGCTCCGCCCGCGTCCCCATGAACGAGGCCACGGGCTCGGGGTCGTCGCCGGGCTGCTCCGCCAGTCCGCCGAAGTCGATACTGCGGCCGTCCAGACGGGGCGGCGTCCCGGTCTTGAGCCGGCCCACCCGGAACGGCCGGGCGCGCAGTTTCTCGGCAAGCGCGTTGGCTGGCTGGTCACCGGCGCGACCGCCGTCCTGCTGTTGCTCACCCATGTGGATGCGGCCACCCAAGAAGGTGCCGACAGTCAGAACCACCGCGGGGGCACGGAAAGACAGGCCCATCTGGGTCACGACCCCGGTGACCCGGTCCCCATCCAGGATCAGGTCGTCCACGCCCTGCTGGAAAACCGTGAGGCCGGGCTGGTTCTCGACCTGTGATCGGATGGCCGCCTTGTAGAGCGTCCGGTCGGCCTGGGCGCGCGTGGCGCGCACCGCGGGGCCCTTGCGCGCATTAAGCGTCCGGAACTGGATACCGCCCTGATCGGTGGCACGCCCCATGGCGCCGCCAAGGGCGTCGATCTCGCGCATGAGGTGGCCCTTGCCGATCCCGCCGATGGCGGGATTGCAGCTCATCTGGCCGATGGTCTCGATATTGTGGCTGAGCAACAAGGTGCTCGCGCCCGCTCGAGCCGCGGCCAGTGCCGCCTCGGTGCCGGCGTGGCCGCCGCCGACCACAATGACGTCGAAACGGTCCGGATACTCCAAAACGACCCTCCAGGCCTGCCGCATGCCATAAAAGCACAATCCGATAGTCTAGCAGCCGCACCCAGGACGGTCATGACGCGACTCCCCTGTTCCACGTGAAACAGGGATCGGCCGTTGCGCTACTTGCCGATACAGAAAGTGCTGAAGATCGCTCCGAGCAGGTCCTCGGTGGTCAATGCCCCGGTGATCTCGCCCAGGGCATCCTGCGCCTTTCGCAGATCCTCGGCCATGAGCTCGCCCGCGCCCTGCTCCAGTTGCGCCGCCGCTTCCCGAACGACCTCGGTTGCCCGATCCAGTGCGTCCAGGTGTCGCCGCCGTGCGGTGAACGCGCCCGCTTCGGCGCTAAAGCCCATCACCTCCTGGAGGTGCTGGCGCAGGGCCGGCAGTCCCGCTCCGGTGACGGCACTCACCGTCACGCACGGGTGTTCGAGGCCGGGCTCCAGGCCGGTGGCGGTCCCGCTCAGGTCCGCCTTGGTCCGCACCTCGGTCACCGCGGCCCCGCCCGGCAGCCCCGCACGGATTGCCGCGGCCTCGGTGTCCTCGCCGACCGTATCGTCGACGACCAACAGCACCCGATCCGCGTCGGCAATGGCCTGCCAGGCCCGGCGGATCCCTTCCTGCTCCACCCGCTCGGCGCTGTCGCGCAGACCGGCCGTATCCACCACGTGCAGGGGCATGCCGTCGATCTGGATGTGTTCCCGAAGGAGGTCGCGCGTGGTGCCTGCAACATCGGTAACGATGGCGCTGTCCCGGTCGGCCAGGGCGTTTAGCAGGCTGGACTTACCGGCGTTGGGCGCGCCGGCGATGACCACCGTCATGCCGTCGCGCAGCACACGGCCCTGACCCGCGCTTGCCCGGGTCCGGGCCAGACGCGCCTGGACGTCCTGGAGGCGGCGTCGCAGCTCCGTCTCGCCCAGGAAGTCCACTTCCTCGTCGGGGAAGTCGATGGCGGATTCCACAAAAACCCGTAATTCCACCAGGGCATCCACGAGTGCCTGGACCTCACGCGAGAAGCCGCCCTGGAGGGAGACCATGGCTGCCCGGGCACCAGCCTCGGAGCCCGCGGCGATGAGATCCGCCACGGCTTCGGCCTGGACCAGGTCCAGGCGACCGTTATGAAACGCCCGCTCGGAGAATTCACCGGGTCGGGCCAGGCGCGCACCGAGACCCGTCAATCGCCGCAGGAGCCGGTCCATGACAACCGGCCCCCCGTGGCCCTGAAGCTCGGCCACGGGTTCCCCGGTGTAGGACCCTGGCGGCGGAAACCACAACAGCAGGCCTTCATCGAGGACCGCCCCGTCGCGATCGCGGAACTGACGCAAGGCGGCCCGGCGTGGCTCCGGGAGGGAACCCGCGATGGCCGTCACAAGCGTCGCGGTATCCGGCCCGGAAACCCGGATGACACCGACGCCCCCTTGGCCGGGGGGCGTCGCCTGGGCGCAAATGGTGTCCGGCCCGGGGCTAGGACTGGTCACTGCTCTCGATACGTCGCGTGATGAACCACTGCTGGACGATGGACAGGCTGTTGTTGACCACCCAGTACAGCACCAGACCCGCGGGGAAGAACATGAAGAACACCGTGAAGAAGAACGGCAGGGCCATCATGATCCGCTGCTGAATCGGGTCCATGGGGGCCGGATTGAGCTTTTGTTGCAGGAACATGCTCAGTCCCATGATCAGCGGCAGGATAAAGTACGGATCCGGGCTCGAGAGGTCATTGATCCAGAGGATGAACGGTGCGTGGCGGAGCTCCACGCTCTCAAGCAAGGCCCAGTAGAGCGCGATGAACACCGGGATCTGGACAAGAATGGGCAGGCAACCGCCGAGCGGGTTGACCTTCTCCTCCTTGTACATCTGCATCATGGCCTGATTCAGCGCCTGCTTGTCGTCGCCGTAGCGCTCCTTGAGTTGCTGCATGCGTGGTTGCAGCTTGCGCATCCGGGCCATGGACTTGTAGCTGGTCTCGGAGAGCTTGTAGAAGGCGAGCTTGATCCCGAGAGTGAGGATGACGATCGCCCAGCCCCAGTTCCCGACCACGCTGTGGATCCAGGAGAGTGCGGTGAACAGTGGCTTGGACAGGATGGTCAACCAGCCGTAGTCCACGGTCAGTTCCAGGCCATCGGCGTCGGCAGCCGTCAGCCGCTCCTGCTCCTTGGGACCGACGAACAGGGTGTTCTCGAAGCGCCCGGTGTCGCCGGACGAAACCGTCTTCCGGGGCGATGAGGCGCCAATGACGTACTGGCTGTCGCCGCGCTCACCCGTGTAGTAGCGATACGTCTCACCCCGGGGCGGAAGCCACGCACCAATGAAGTAGTGGCGAATGATGGCGGCATATCCGTCGGTTAGATCCTGACGGAAGTCGCTGTCCGCCATCTCGTCAAAGGCGATCTTGGTATAGCTTTCCTCTTCGCCATGGACAACGCCACCGCTGTAGGTATAGATAAACCAGGAACTGCCGGTATCCAGTGCAGTGGAACGGAGTTGCGCGTACTGATACGCGTCCCATTCGGCGTCCGAGCCGTTATCCACCTCGTGGACAACCTCGACCTCGTAGCTGTCGCGATGGAAGCGATAACGGCGAGTCACGGTTACACCCGCGTCATTCTCCCAGACCAGCGGGACTTCCACGGTGTCCTCGCCTTCGTCGAGCTCGAACGAGTCGCGATCCGTGGTGAGGCGGAAGGTACTCCCCGGACCCGGCCCGTCCCCCTCGCGCGGCACCAGGCCGGCCTGCGCAACGAAGAGCCGGTCGAGCCGGTCGTCCATGAGTCGATAGGGCTCTTCGCTTTCCAGTGTTCGATAGTGCTGGCGCAGATCCACCTGGCGGATGTCGCCGCCGCGGGTACTGATGACGACATCCAGAAGGTCGGTCCGGACGTTGATGCTGTCGCCGCGCTCGAGCCGATCTCCGGCAGCCTGTGTGTCGCCGTCCCCGCCACCACCTGCCGGTTCAGCGCGACCCCCATCCCCTTCGGCAGGCCCAGGGGCTTCCCCTGGGCTGGCGTCGGCGCTTTCTTCAGCGACCTGCTCCTCGGTCTGCTGGGGCTCGGCCTCCAGAGGGGACCCGTACTGCTCTTCCCAGGAGGTCCAGATCATCAACAAGATGAATCCGAGGGCGAAGAACTGGAGAAGGCGTTGGGTTTCCATGGGGACTCAATCTTTGCGGTTGGGTTCGGGAACAGGATCAACACCACCCGGGTGCCAGGGGTGGCATTTGGCGACGCGTCGGCACCCCAGCACCAGCCCCCGGAGGACGCCGTGGGTCGTCACGGCACCCACCAGGTACTCCGAGCAGCTCGGGTGGAAACGACAGCACGGACCAAAAAACGGGCTCACCGCGTATTGGTAGGCTCGTAGCAACCCGACAACGAGTCGTCGCACCGCTTTGCCACCTGCTGCCATAGGTTTTCCAGTCCCCGGTGGAGTCGCGCCCGGGAGGCACCCCGAGCACGAGGCCGTGCCACCAGCACCAGGTCTACTGGTGGCAGTTCCTGTTGGTGGTGGCGGAACGACTCGCGTGCGATCCGCTTGATGCGGTTCCGGTCGACAGCGCGGGTTGCGACGCGCCGTCCCACAGCCAGACCGAGGCGCGGCCGGCCGTGCTGATTGGCCGCGGCCAGGACCGTGAAGTGGGCGTCAGCCACTCGCTCCGCGCCTGAGAAAACCCGACGGAACGCGCCACCGGTGAGCAGTCGCGCTTGCCGCGGAAAGGACTGACCACCTGCCACGCGGGTTTAAACGCTCAGGCGAGCCCGTCCCTTGGCGCGACGCGCCTTGATCACCTGACGACCCTTCTTGGTGGCCATCCGGGCCCGGAACCCGTGTGTCCGCTTGCGCTTGATAACACTTGGCTGATACGTGCGCTTCATGGTGATACCTGTGGATCGCTGGGGAATGGCCTCGCGGCCGATCAAGCGGGCGAAGTTACTCCGAAGGATCGTTAGCTGTCAATTGCTTGCGCGAGCACACCGGGCCGACCGCAGGGCTCGCGGTGGATCACTCCCGGGACGGGGTATAGACTCTCCCGAGCAAGCGGGCGATACCGTATTGATCGTCGTCCCCGCGCAACCAGGTAGCGCCACCCACCGGGATGACGTTCCGAGCCGCGCCCGGCATCGTCCGTGGCCATCCTGTAATCCGTCGTCGAAAGAGCCTGGGGGTCCAACGTTGGGCAACTCACTGTGGCAGCATTGTCTCTCAAGGCTAGAGAGCGAGATCCCGGAACAGCAGCTCAACACGTGGATCCGCCCGTTGCAGGCTGTCGAAGAGGATCAGCGTCTCCGGCTGCTCGCCCCGAATCGCTTCGTCATGGACTGGGTGCGCGATCATTTCCTGGAGCGCATTCGGTCCTTGCTGGCGGACAACCGCAGCGACTGCGACGTCGTCCTGGAGATTGGCAGCCAGCCCCAGAGCCCGGTTAAAACCGCGCCGAGCTCCGGTCGAACGCGCGGTCGACCACAGGAAGAGTCAGCAAACCATGCGCCCGCTGCCAGCAATCTCAATCCGCGGTTCACCTTTGACAGCTTCGTCGAGGGCAAGTCCAACCAGCTTGCACGCGCGGCTTGCAGCCAGGTCGGCGAGAACCCGGGTGGGGCCTACAACCCGCTTTTCCTGTACGGGGGTGTCGGCCTCGGCAAGACGCATCTGATCCATGCGGTGGGCAACGTCATCCTGCGCAACCGACCCGGGGCACGGGTGTTGTACCTGCATTCCGAGCGCTTCGTCGGGGATATGGTGCGTGCGCTCCAGCACAACGCCATTAACGAGTTCAAGCGCCACTACCGCGGGGCGGACGCGCTGTTGATCGACGACATCCAGTTCTTTGCCCGAAAAGAACGCTCCCAGGAAGAATTCTTTCATACATTCAATGCATTACTGGAAGGCCAGCAGCAGGTCGTACTCACCTGTGACCGCTATCCCAAGGAGGTCGAGGGACTCGAGGAGCGGCTGAAATCCCGGTTCGGCTGGGGTCTGACCGTGGCCATTGAACCGCCCGAGCTGGAAACCCGAGTGGCGATCCTCAAGAGCAAGGCAAGCCAGGACGGTGTCGACCTCCCGGACGAGGTCGCGTTTTTCATCGCCAAACGGATCTGGTCGAACATCCGCGAGCTCGAGGGCGCGTTACGGCGCGTGGTCGCCAATGCCCATTTCACGGGCCAGCGGATCACGCTCGATTTCACCAAGGATGCGTTGAAGGACTTGTTGGCCCTCCAGGACAAGCTGGTATCCATCGAGAACATCCAGAAGACCGTCGCCGAGTACTACAAGATCCGCGTCAACGATCTCCTGTCAAAACGGCGTAGCCGTTCCATCACGCGACCGCGTCAAGTCGCCATGTCGCTTGCCAAGGAATTGACCAATCACAGTCTCCCGGAGATCGGGGATGCTTTTGGCGGCCGGGACCATACGACGGTGCTGCACGCGTGTCGCAAGGTCGAGGATCTCCGCCAGGCGGATAACCGTGTGGACGAGGACTATGGCAACCTGTTGAGAACCCTGACGACATGATGTGGATAACGTGTTCATGAACAGGCAAGCGAGTTGAACCGTGATTTTATCCACAGCTTGTACCCACCGCTGCACAGGGTTTGCTACATGGTTGTTCGCCCGGTCGATAGACGATAAAGG
>JAWOFB010000255.1:0-3021 GCA_046482445.1 Ectothiorhodospiraceae bacterium
AAGATGACCCACATGGGCAAAAACACCCGCAGCACCATCGTTGCCAAGGGCATCTCCGCCGGCGAGGCCGACCAGACCTATCGCGGGCTGGTGCGCATCAACCCCACCGCGCACGGGGCGCGCAACTATTCCCAGTGCGACTCCATGCTCATCGGTGATCGGTGCGGTGCGCACACCATTCCGTACATCGACATCCAGCGGCCCGATGCCCAGGTGGAGCATGAAGCGACCACCTCCAAGATCAGCGAGGAGCAGCTGTTCTATTGCACGCAGCGCGGTATCGGCGCCGAGGAAGCGGTGTCCCTGATCGTCAACGGCTTCTGTAAGGAGGTCTTCCGCGAGCTGCCCATGGAATTCGCGGTGGAGGCCCAGAAGCTGCTGGAGGTCACGCTGGAGGACAGCGTCGGCTAACGCGGCCGCCCACAAGCCCGCCCGGCCCACAGGGGCCGGGCGCTACTGGACAACGAAACAAGCGGGAGTGACTGAACATGGCATTGCTGGAGATTCGCGACCTGCACGCCGAGATCGAGGGCGAAGAGATTCTCAAGGGCATCAATCTCAGCCTGGATACCGGGAAAGTGCACGCCATCATGGGGCCCAACGGCTCCGGCAAGAGCACCCTAGCCAAGGCCATTGCCGGCGATCCGGGCTACGAGGTCACCGGCGGCGAAGTGCTGCTGGATGGCAAGAACATCCTGGAGCTGGAGCCGGAGGAGCGCGCCCGCGAGGGGTTGTTCCTGGGTTTCCAGTACCCGGTGGAGATCCCGGGCGTGTCCAACACCTACTTCCTGCGGGCGGCGGCCAACGCCATCCGTAAGCACCGGGGTGAGCCGGAGGTGGACGCGGCACAGTTCCTCAAGCACGTGCGTGAGCGCATGCAGCTGGTGCAGATGGACGAGGAGCTGCTCAAGCGCCCGGTCAACGTCGGCTTCTCCGGCGGCGAGAAGAAGCGCAACGAGATCTTCCAGATGGCGGTGCTCGAGCCCCGGGTGGCGATTCTGGACGAGACCGACTCGGGCCTGGATATCGACGCGCTGCGGATCGTGGCGCACGGCGTGAACAGCCTCCGCACCCCCGAGCGCAGTTTCCTGATGATCACCCATTACCAGCGGCTGCTGAACCACATTGTTCCGGATACCGTGCACGTCATGGTGGACGGGCGCGTGGTCAAGACCGGCGGTAAGGAGCTTGCCGAGGAGCTCGAGGAGTCGGGTTACGCCGCCTACGAAAATGGCGCCGCCGCCTGAGCCAACGCCGACGAGAGGTCCACCATGGAAGCAGTTGCTGAACAGAAGAGTGTCTACCTGGACGACTTCCAGAGCCTGGAGCGACCGGGCGAGCCCACGTGGCTGAAGACGCGCCGTGAAGCCGCCATGCAGCGCTTCGAGGCGGCCGGGTTCCCGACTCGCAAGGTCGAGGCGTGGAAGCAGACCAAGCTGGGCAATGTCACCCAGGATCATTTCCGTCCGGCCCAGCGCCCCGGGACCCTGGATGAGGACGCCACCGGGCAGCTGGTGGTCGTTGAGGACGCGGTCCGCGTGGTACTGGTCGACGGCATTCTGGATCACGATCGCTCCGAGCTGGCACGGCTGCCGGATGGCGTGCGCGTGCGCGCCCTGGCGGATGCCGTCGCCGAAGAAGGCGGCGTCGCCGAGGCGCATCTGGCGCGGCACGCCGATGCCGAACCGCATCCATTTCTGGCACTGAACACCGCCTTCGCCAGCGAAGGCGTCGTGATCGAAGTCACCAGCGGCGCGGCGCCGGAGCAGCCCATCGAGGTGGTCAACATCATGACCGCCGACAGCAGCCAGGTGGCTGCCTGGCCGCGGGTGCTGGTCCACGGCGCCACGAGTTCGGAGTTCACGCTGGTGGAGCGGTTTGCCGGCGCTCACGGGGCAGCGTATCTCACCGCCCCGGTGACCGAGCTGATCGCGGATGCCAACTGCCACGTCCAGCTCTACCAGAACGTCGAGGAGGGCGATGCCGGCTCGCACCTGGGTGTCATCCACGCAACCCTGGACCGGGATGCCCATCTCAACGCGCATATCATGAACGCCGGCGGCAAGCGCGTGCGCACGGACCTGTACGTAAACCTGGACGGCGCGGGGGCGGATGCCACGCTGAACGGCCTGTACCTGGTCCATGACGGCGAGTTCTCCGATGTCCACACCTGGGTGCGCCACAATGTGGATCACTGCGCCAGCCGGCAGCTGGTCAAGGGTGTGCTCGAGGGCAAGGCGGAGACCGTCTTCGACGGCCTGATCCAGGTTGCCAAGGGCGCCCAGAAAACGGATGCCGAGCAGGAGAACCGCAACCTGCTGCTCAGCCCGAAGGGCCTGGCCCACTCCAATCCGCGTCTCGAGATCTACGCCGACGACGTCAAGTGCGGTCACGGTTCCACCGTGGGTCAGCTCGACGGCGCTGCCATTTTCTATCTCCAGAGTCGCGGTATCGGGGCCGAAGAGGCACGGGGCGTGCTTACCTTTGCCTTTGCCAACGATATGCTGGACGCGGTCACCCTGCCGTCGCTGCAGCGCCATGAGCGCGAGGCGCTGATTTCCCTGTTGCCCGGTGGCGAGAATGTGAGGAGCCTTTTATGAGCAAGGCGGAGCCGGTAGTCGGCGAGCGCATTGGGCTGGACGTGGAGCACGTTCGGTCCCAATTCCCGGTGCTGCACCAGGAGATCAACGGCAAACCGCTGGTCTATCTGGATAACGGTGCCACCGCGCAAAAGCCCGAAGTCGTCATCGACGCCGTTGGCGACTGCTACCGGCATTACTACGCCAATATCCACCGCGGCGTGCACGACCTGTCCCAGCGGTCGACCACCGCGTTCGAGGCGGTGCGCGCCACGGTACAGCGTTTCCTCAACGCCCCGTGCGAGGACGAGGTGATCTTCACCCGTGGCTGCACCGAAGGCATCAACCTGGTGGCGAACAGCTTCCTGCGGCCCCGGCTGGAGCCCGGCGACGAGATCCTGATCACGGGCATGGAGCACCACTCCAACATCGTGCCCTGGCA
>JAWOFB010000259.1:0-3590 GCA_046482445.1 Ectothiorhodospiraceae bacterium
GCCGCCGCGCGGCGCTTGTTGCCGCCCACCTGCTCCAGCACATACTGGATGTAGCGCCGCTCCAGTTCGTCCAGCGTGGGCAACACCGGCCCGTCCAGAAATCCGTCCATGACGCCGTCGGCCGCGGGCGCGGCCGGTCGCGGCGGCGCCGCTGGCTGCATCCGGTCCGGCAGGTGCTGGACATCCACGGCGGTGCCGTTGCAAAAGGTCACCGCACGCTCGATGGCGTTTTCCAGCTCACGCACGTTGCCGGGAAACGGATACGCTTTGAGACACTGCATGGCTTCCGGGGTGAACCCCTCGATGGACCGGCCCATGCGCACGGCGAAGCGCTCCAGGAAACGCGCCGCGAGGATCTCCATGTCGTCCTCGCGCTCGCGCAGGGGCGGCACGTTGAGGGTGAAGGTCTCCAGGCGGTAGAACAGGTCCTCCCGGAAGGCGCCGGAATCGATGAGCTCGTTGAGGCGCCGGTTCGTGGCCGCCACGATGCGCACATCCACGGCGTGCTCGCGGTTGCCGCCCACCGGCCGGATGACGCCGTCCTGGAGGACGCGTAGCAGCTTGGCCTGGAGTGTCACGGGCATTTCGCCGATCTCGTCCAGGAAAAGGGTGCCGCCATTGGCCTGATCGAACAGGCCCTTGTGGGCCTTGGCGGCGCCGGTGAATGCGCCGGCCTCGTGACCAAAGAACTCGCTCTCCAGCAACTCGGCGGGCACGCCGGCGCAGTTCACCGCCTGAAACGGGGCCCCGGCCCGGGCGCTTTCGGCATGGATGGCGCGCGCGACCAGCTCTTTGCCGGTGCCGCTGTCGCCGGCCACCAGGACGGGGCCGGTGGCACGGGCGAGCTGCGTGATCTGGTCGAACATGGTGTGCATGGCCCGGCTGCGGCCGATCAGGCCGTGAAAACTGTCACCGGCCATGAGCTCGCGGAAACGCTGCACCTCGCCACGCAGGCGCCGCGTCTCCAACAACCGCTGCACGGCGAGCATGAAGTGTTCCAGATCCAGCGGCTTGGTCAGGAACTCGTCGGCACCCTGCTTGAGCGCGTCCACGGCCTGGGAAATGGTGCCGAAGGCGGTAATGATGAGAAAGGCCGGCCGCAGGCTCAGGGAACGCACCTGCTGCAGCAGCGCCATGCCGTCCATACCGGGCAGGCGCATGTCGCTGATCACCAGATCGGGGCTGCGCTCGTGGATCACCTTGAGCCCGTCCTCGGCCGAGGACGTCACCTCCACGCCCATGCCGGCATCCTCCAGCTCCTCCCGGAGGAGCTCACGCAGGCCGGTATCATCCTCGATCAGCAGGACCTGTTCCGGGCGCGTCGTCGTCTGGGTCGTCGTCATTGTTGCTCCCGTCATTGTCCGCATGGACGTCATGGCTGTCGCGCGCATCGCGGGGGAGCACGATGCAAAAACGCGCCCCGCCGTCGGGGCTGTCAGCCACCACCACGCTGCCACCGTGCTCGGTGATGATGCCGTGGACCACGGCCAGCCCCAGCCCGGTCCCGTCACCCACGGCGCGCGTCGTGAAAAACGGCTCGAATAACCGTTCTCGCACCTCTGCGGGAATGCCGGGGCCATCGTCATCCACCCACACAGTGAGCGGGTCGTCGCCGTCCCAGTCGATCCGCACGCGGGATGCGCCGGCCTGGATGGCATTGCGCACCAGGTTCACCAGGACCTGCTCCAGGCGCACCGGATCGCCGCAGACGGCCACCTCCGCCCGGTTCTCCGGCAGCTCGACCCGTGCGTCTGCAGCCCGCAGGCTGTCATCCAGTGACGCGGTAGCGGCCGCTGCCAGATCCCCGATACGGGTCCAGCGGAACGACCGATTGGCCGCCCGTCCGAACTCCAGTAGCTGGCGCACGATGTGCTCCATGCGCTCGACCTCGCCACGGATGTGCTGCAGGGCAACGCCCTCACGCGAGTCCGTATCCACGCGCCGCAGGGCGCGCTGGGCCTTGCCGTCGATGACGCTCAGCGGCGTGCCCAGCTCGTGGGCGACGCCGGCGGCGAGGCGCCCGATGGCGGCCAGCTTTTCGGCATGGCGCAGCTCCTGCTCCAGGCGTGCCTGGTCACTGCGCCGGCGGGCGATTTCCGCTTCGGCAGACTGCATGCTGTCGAGCATGGTGTTGAACGCCGCACTCAGGGCCCGTACTTCGGATGGCCCGCGTAATGCGGTGCGGTGATCGCGGTCGCCGGCCTCGATACGGGTCATGCTTGCCATCAGGGCGCCCAGGTGACGGCCGATGGCGCCACGGTGGCCGACCAGGACAAGAAACGTAATCAACGCCGCGGCGCCGCCGAGAAAGCCGTAGGCCTGGAAGCGCAAGTGAGCGATATCCTCGCGGAAGTCGCTGCCGCGGCGCATGATCTGAAGCAGCCCGGTTGTGCGTCCCTCGGCATCGGTGAGCGGTTCGTAATAGGCGTAGACGCGCCGGCCTTCGATCCGCTCATAGCCGCCTCCGGCTCGATCGGCGGCGGCGCGATCGGACAGGCTGCGGTGGTCGGGCAAGGGGTCAAAGGCGCCGACACTGGCCACCACCTCGCCTTCCGGATCATAGACCGAGGCGCCGTAGACGCGCCCGATCTGGAAGACGGACTCCAGCGCCTGGCGAACGGCCGTGTATTCGCCGTGGCTGAGGCTCTCGCTGATGGGCAGGCGTACGGCTCGGGCAATGAGCTCGACGTCCTCCTTCATGCGAGACTCCATGGCCGACTCGAGGGTCCGCAAACCGATAACGGCCAAAAGGACCATGACGATGAGCAACGGCAACAGGATGCGCGCGATCAGCGTCTGCCGGAGGCTGTAGCCCTGGCGACTGGCCGCTCGCAAGCGATCCACGACCCGGGCCAGATTCGTCTCATGTGCCATTTTTAGACAATACATGTCACAGAGCGCCCCTTGCCAGCGAGCCCGTCGCGCCAGCCATCACCACGGGAATCGCGTCGTTGGTCGCGCGGAACGCAACCAGGAGCCGCGTTGTCCCGGGACCAATGGCACGCGCAATGCATTAGCCGGGCCACGATTGTCCCCGCCAACCAGCAAGGAGTTATTAAATGAAGAAACGCTACGGTCTTCACGTCATGGCCCCCCTGCTTTCCGGTCTGCTGCTGGCACCGGTCCTCCTGGCCCAGGAAGGAGACTCCGGTGGTAACAGCGACCAGGGTGACCAGCTGGAGGAGATGCCGTCCGAACAGGCCGCCGCCAAGGATTTCGAGCAGGAGACGCTGGAACAGTTTGCCGACGCCTACGTGGCCGTGGGCGATGTCCACAGCGAATACTCCGAGCGCCTGCAGGAAACCGAGGGCACGGATGACGCGCAGTCCGTCCAGCAGGAGGCCAATGACCGCATGGTTGAAGCGATCGAAGAGCAGGGCCTCGAGGTTCAGCAGTACTCGGAGATTGCGGCGGCCCTGGAACGCGACCCGGATCTGCGTGAGCGGGTCGTGGGCATGATCGAGGAACGCGAGTAAGGCCCTCGCCCCGGCGCCGATGACCCCGGCAGGGGCTTGCCGGGGTCATCGGCGCGGTCACCCTCACTGCGGTCCTCGATCCCTACCGACGTATCCCTTACACTCTCCCGGTAT
>JAWOFB010000307.1:0-5250 GCA_046482445.1 Ectothiorhodospiraceae bacterium
TGGCGGCCGTCGCGAGCCGCATCTGTAAAGGCCGAGAGCCACGCCTGTGGGAGTGGCGCCCCCCGCCACGACCTTCCAGAGCACAGGATCCCCCACACCGGGTCGCGGCGAGGGCGCCGCTACCACTGTGGTGATGGTGGGGACTCGCCCCCACCACCTCTAGGAGCCGCGCCTCGCAGCGACCTTCCAGAGCATCCAGCATGGGCCCCTACACCACGCGCCGCACCGACTCGCCGCGAGTCAAGCCGCGGATGTTGGCCGCCAGTTGGGCCACCATGCGGGCGCGCGCTTCATAACTGCCCCAGGCCGAATGCGGCGTCAGCACCAGGTTGGGAATATCGGGCGCGAGGAGCGGATTGCCGTCACGCGGCGGCTCCCGGGTGAGCACATCGAATCCGGCACCGCCGATGGCACCCGCGCGCAGGGCATCCGCCAGCGCCTGTTCGTCCACCAGCCCGCCGCGGGCGGTATTGATCAGGAAGGCGTGCGACTGCATGAGCGCCAGCTCCCGCTCCCCGATGAGCCCGCGGGTGGCATCGGTCAGCGGGCAGTGCAGGGACAGGACGTCCACCATCGGCAGCAGTTCCGCCAACGGGACCCGGTCCGGCGTCGGCTCCGCTCCGGGCCGGGCCGCCACGCGCACGGTCATGCCCAGGGCCTCGGCGAGTGCCGCCACCCGACCACCGAGCGTGCCCAGTCCCACGATACCCAGGGTGCGGCCGGCGAGTTCCACGATCGGGTAGTCCAGCAGGCAGAACTGCGGGCTGCGCTCCCAGTCGCCTGCTGCCACGGCCCGCTGGTAATCCGGCAGCCGGGTGGCCAGGGCCAGCATCAAGGCCAGGGTGTGCTGGGCCACGGAATCGGTGCCGTAGCCCCGGCAGTTGGCCACGGCCACGCCGGCGTCGCGGCAAGCCGCCACGTCCACGTTATCAACTCCGGTGGCGGCCACGCAGATCAGCTTCAGGTCCGGCAGGCGCCGGATGGTCTCGGCATCCATGGGCACCTTGTTGATCACCGCCACGCCGGCGCCGGCGAGGCGTTCAACGACCTCCTCGCGCGCGGTGCGCTGGTAGCTCACCAGCTCGTCCACGGTGGCTTCCAGCTCCGCCAGGTCCAGGTCGCCGCGATCCAGGGTTTCACGATCCAGGAATACCGCCCGCATACCGCCTCCGGTTTGTTTTTGTCTAGCGCTCACCAGCGTGTCGTTTTGCGGCCGTGCCGCCACTGCTATGATCATACGCCCTGGAGCACCGCGGATACGGTCATGCAGATCGGCCCCTATACCCTGGCAGGCAACGTGGTTCTGGCCCCCATGGCCGGTGTCACCGACCGCCCCTTCCGGATCCTCTGCCGACGACTCGGCGCTGCTTTGGCACCGTCAGAGATGGTCCACTCCAGTGCAAGCGTGCGCAACAGCCGCAAGAGCCAGTTGCGCATGGATCACGGCGGCGAACCGGGTCCGCGCAGCGTCCAGATCGCCGGCGGCGACCCGGCCATGCTCGCCGATGCCGCCCGCGCCAACGTCGAGGCCGGTGCGGAAATCATCGACATCAACATGGGCTGTCCGGCCAAGAAGGTCTGCAACCGCCAGGCGGGCTCGGCCCTGCTCGCCGACGAGGGCCTGGTGAGCGCCATTCTGGAAGCGGTGGTCGCGGCCGTCTCGGTGCCAGTGACTCTCAAGATCCGGACTGGTCCGGATCCGGACCGCCGCAACGGCGTCGCCATTGCCCGCCGTGCCGAGGCCGCCGGCATCGCCGCGCTGGCGGTCCACGGGCGCACCCGGGCGGCGATGTACCGCGGCGAGGCCGAACACGACACCACGCGGGCCATCCGCGACGCCGTGGCCCTGCCGCTGTTCGCCAACGGTGATATCGACGGTCCTGAGACCGCCGCGCGCGTTCTCGCCGATACCGGCGCCGACGGGGTCCTGGTCGGCCGGGCCGCCCAGGGGCGCCCCTGGGTCTTCCGCGAGATTCAGCACTACCTGGATACCGGCACCCGCTTACCGCCGCCGGAGCGCGCCACGGTGCGCGACCTGTTGTTGGAACACCTGGCCGGTCTGCACGCCTTCTACGGTGCCGAACAGGGCGTGCGCGTCGCGCGCAAGCACATCGGCTGGTACCTGGCGGATCAGCCCAACGGCGAGGCGGCGCGGCGCGAACTGGTGCGCCTGACCACGCCCCAGGAGCAGCTGGACCGGGTCCAGGCCTTCTTCGGGGCCTTACCGGGGGAGCAGGCGGCATGAGCGATCTCCGCCGCTGGTGGCCGGCCGTGGCCGGGATGGTGGCGGGTTACTGGTTCCTGGGCCCCGTGGGCGGTTTCGTTGGCCTGGGTGCCGGCTGGTTCTGGCAACGGCAACGGGACAACCGTAAACCGGCCCGACTGCCGCCGGACCTGGCCGCCGCCTACGAGACCCTGGGCGTGTCGCCGGAGGCGGATCAGGCCACCGTCACCGAAGCCTACCGGCGGCTGATGAACCGCCATCATCCGGACAAGCTCCCGACCGACGCAGACCCCGCGCAACGGCGGCAGGCCGATGAGCGCACCGCGGCGATCCGCCGGGCCTACGAGCGGATCTGCGCGAGCCGGGACAGCGACGGGGGCTGACCCGCTCCAGGCATCCTGCGAGGGACGGTCGTGGCGGGGGCGCCACTGCCACTGGTGTTGTAGCCGGTGCGCCAGCACCACCGGCGCTGAGCCGAGGCTCAATACTCTGGAAGGTCGGCGCGGGGGCGCGCCTCCCACAGACAGGTGCTGCCTGACATTGACGCCGCAGTAGCGGCGCCCTCGACGCGACCGGGCATGAACCGAGGCTCAATGCGCTGGAAAGTCGCCGCGGGGGCGCGCCTCCCACGGGTGCGGATGGCGGGACGGTTGCGGGTAGACGGCTAGCCGGGGTCCCGGTAGAGACCCCAGGCGGCGTGGCCGGCCAGTGTCACCAGGATCAGGCCGCCGCCGACCAGTGTCGCGCCCGGGGGCTCCTCCCCCAGGAACAGCCACACCCAGAGTGTCCCCAGCACTGTTTCTACCAGCAGAAACAACGACACCTCGGCCGAGGGCAGGTAGCGCGTCGCCTCGCCGAGCAGGGCCAGCGCCAGCGGCATCTGCACCAGGCCCATGATCGCCAGCGCGGCGAAGCCGGGAGCGGTCACGGCTAGCGGGCTCGCCAGCGGCAGGACCAGCAGCCAAGCCAGCGCCCCGCCGCCCGCGACGATGGCCAGCCGGTCGGTACCAGGGGAGCGGCGCAGCAGGGTGAAGTTGCTCGCCGCCGCCAGGGCCGCGCCCAGGGCGAAGAGGTCGCCGAGCCAGCCGCCGAAGTCCAGTGAGCCGCCGAAGACCAGCAGGATCCCCGCAACGCACAGGGCCATGGCCACCCAGGTCCGCGGCGGCACCCACTCACGCAGGAACACACCGGAGAGCAGTGCGGCGAATAGCGGCACCGCTGCCAGAATCACCACCACGTTGGCGACGCGGGTGTTGAGCACCGCCAGCACGAACAGCACCAGGGTCGCGGCAAAGCCGGCACTCGTGGCACCGGCGGCCCAGCCGCTGCGCCGCAGGGACTGCCAGGTCCAGACACCACGCCAGGCCCGGAGCACGCCGGTCATGGCCAGGGCCATGAACAGGCCCCGCCAGTAGATCACCGTCGCCGCATCCGCAACGGCCAGACGCACCAGCAGGGCATCGAAGCTCAGCGCGACCACGCCCATGGTTGCCAGCAACGTCCCGCGTCGCTGGGCGTCGCTTCCCGCCATCGTGTTCATTCACCGCTCTCTGTGGGAGGCCGGGCCACGCCCGCACCGATTGCGCGGTGTCACCGCTGTCCAAGCAGCACCGCCCCGTGTCATGCTGCTCCATTCCTGCACTCGTTTGACCCGCAGACGGCACCGTGACCGAGACACCCGACGCCAAGTCGAGCGTATGCGCCCTTTGCGGCCGGCCCGAACGCCTGACGCGGCATCACCTGATTCCCCGCACTCGCCACCGCAACCGGCGTGTGCGCCGCAACTACCGGCTGGAGACGCTGCAGCACGCGGTCATCCATGTCTGCCGTCCCTGCCACAGCCATATCCACCGGCTATTCTCGGAGAAGGAGCTCGAGCGCGAGTACAATACCCTGGCCGCCCTGCAGGGCCACCCGGATGTGCAGCGCTTCGTGGCCTGGATCGCGGACAAACCGAGCGGCTTCCGACCGCGCTCGCCCGCGGGCCGGCGGCGCTCCTGAGCTCGACTCCACCGGAGCCCCGTCAGGTGAGCTCGACGCGGATCAAATCCGTCGCTTGATTGTCTCATACGGCACAAGTCGTCGGCGGGCGGTGCATTTGTTTGCCCGCGGGGACTACGTCATACTGGACGGCCAATACAGATTGCTGAATTCGGGAAACCATCCGGAGATCCGCATGAGTCGACTCAAGGACATCCCGGTTGTCGTGAGCAGCGGAAGCAAGTTCCGCACGGAGCACGGCTTCACGGCGATCAAGAACGGTGTCAAGCAGCAGCGTGACGCGGCGCCCGTGCCGCGCGGCGACAAGCCGCCGTGGCTGCGCGCCAAGGTCCCCATGGGCAAGGGCTACACCGAGGTCAAGCGCACGGTGCGTGAGCACCGGCTGAGCACGGTGTGCGAGGAATCCATGTGCCCGAACATCGGCGAGTGCTGGAACGCCGGCACCGCCACCATCATGCTCATGGGTTCGGTTTGCACGCGCGCCTGCAAGTTCTGCGCGGTGGATACCGGCAACCCCGGCGGCTGGCTGGATCCGGACGAGCCGGCGAACACCGGCGAATCCGTGCGCCTGATGGGGCTGAACTACGTGGTGCTCACCTCGGTGGACCGGGACGACCTGCCCGACGGCGGTGCCCGGCATTATGCCGACTGTGTGCGGGCCATCCGCGCGGTCAGTCCGAAGACCGCGGTGGAGGTGCTGACGCCGGACTTCGGCGGCCGCTACCACGACGTGGATCAGGTGGTGGATTCGGGCATCTCCGTGTTCGCCCAGAACGTGGAGACGGTGGAACGGCTGACCCACCCGGTGCGCGACCCGCGGGCGTCCTACTGGCAGACCCTGGACGTGCTCGCCCACGCCAAGGAACACCGGCCGGATGTTCTCACCAAGACCAGTCTCATGCTGGGTCTGGGCGAGACCGATGAGGAAATCGACCGCACCATGGACGATTTGCGAGCCCACAACGTGGATGTGGTCACGTTCGGTCAGTATCTCCGCCCGACGGTGAACCACCTGCCAGTGGAGC
>JAWOFB010000316.1:0-3785 GCA_046482445.1 Ectothiorhodospiraceae bacterium
CCAGCAGCACCCCGACTGCAAGTACGGCCACGGCCACCGCCAACTCCAGATACCCGCCGCGCGAATATGTCATCTCGACCGCGTAGGCGGTCCCGTCCGCCAGCAGGACCGACCCGGCAAGCATCAGGCCGGCGCGCTGTCGCCAGCACCAGACCAGGGCTAGGGGAAAGGCCAGCACCAGAAAGGTCTCGATGCTGGGCCCCCCCGCCTGCATCTCGGAAAACAGCCCGGACAGCCGATAGCCGCTGTCGAAATTCAGCAGCCCGGGATAGGTAACCCGCTCGCGGACCACGAAGGCCAGCTGGGCCAGGAGAGCCAGCGCCACCCCGGGGAGAAACCAGCGGGTCACCTGCTCCCGTACCGGGATGGGTGCCACCCGCAGCATCGACAGCAGCACGACCGCCCACAGCAGGCCCTTGGCCACCCGCAGGGCATTCCACGGGTGAGCAAAATGCACGGCCTCACCCGGATTCCATGCCACGGGCGGAAACAGCGCCAGGCTGACCAGCGTGGATGCGACCAGAAGTCCCAGCGCCCAGCGGATCCCGCGTGGCAACATCGATGCGCCCGAATGCAGCGCATGCGGGCCGAGCCAGAGGGCCGCGGCCAGGGTTATCAACAGGAACAGGTCCAGTTCGGAAACGAACAAACGCCCGTGGTAGAGCGTCAGGTCCAGGGTGGCCAGGAGCACGGGGATCACGAGCAACCAGCCCTGGGGGCGCCACACCAGCAACACGGCATAGGCCAGCAGCCCGGCGGTCAAGGCAACGGGGGCGACCGGCCAGATCATCGCCGCGAGCAAGACCCCCAGCGCCAGAACGCCGGCCAGCGCCTGACGCAGTCGCTGCAGGGGTTGCCAGCCCGGTCCCGGCCCGGGCGGCGCCGGCTGTGGATCACGCGGGTCGGATGCCGGCCGCCCCGCCCCGGGCACGCCCGGCTTGACACTGGCCCGGCCGAGCCATTGCAGCACCGCAGCCATCGCCCAGGCGGCCAGGCCGGCAAGGACCAGGCTGGCCGGATCCGGACGCGCACCCTCCACCAAGAGCTTGGCGGCCTCGACTACCAGCGCCAGTATGCCGCCTGCCACAACGGCCAGAAGATTCAGTGCCACCGGCTGCATCGGGTGGCGCAACTGCCAAAGCCAGACCAGGAACCCCAGCGGGGCATACATGGCCAGGTGCAAAGCGGTACTGCGCAGGGCATGGATCTCGTCCACGTGATAGTGGTAGTAGAACGGCCACAGGTTCAGGTCGTCCCACTGCGCCCGCGCCGCCTCCAGATCGGCATGAAACGGGCCGAAGCCATGGTTCAGCGCAACCAGCAACAGTGCGTAGGACAGGCCACCGATCACGAGGATCGGCGCGGCAAACTGCTGCAACGCGCGGATTACGCCATGGGGATGCCCGGGCAGGTACCGGAACAGGCCCAGGCCGATGCTCATCCCCAGGGCCCGCAGAAGCATGGAACGCCCCTCGGCAATGCCCGACAGAGTGGCCAGATTCAACAGCTCCAGGAATCCCGCCAGCAACAGGGCCAGCGGGACCCCGGCTCCCAGCAGCGAAGCGTGGCGCCGGTGCAGCCACAGTGCCAGGAGCAATCCCACCGGTACGCTGGCGACCACCTCCAGCGTCAGCCAGCTGATACAACGAATACCTCCGCTGCAGGCGCCGGCCGCCACCCACCAGCCCCAGGCATCGGAGGCCAGGCGGGCGCGCAACTCGTCCGGTGCCAGCACCATGTCAAAGGGGACAAGACCAGCTAGCACATAGACCGCGGCATATACCACCAATCCGGCGGCCAGGGTCTTCGGACCCGCGCCTTCCAGCACCTGGCGCCAGCGCGTGAGCGGGTCTCGCAGCGCTATCCATGCGAGCGAACCGGCCACGGCGCCGGAAAAGTTTCCGGCAATATCGGCGCCCGCGGGGTGCCGATAGGGCAGCCAGACCTGCAGGAACTCCACGCTGGCCGTGACGGCCAGTCCCAGGGCCGACACGAAGACGAAGGCGCCGACGGCCAGCAGCCCGTTGCGATGACCGTGGGTCAACCACGCGGTCCAGAAAAACCCCAGCGGCAGGAACATCAGGGCATTGGCCATGAACTGCTGGCGGCCACTGGTCCCGGGGCCGGTCAGGCTCATGCCACGGTAGATCTCCCAGGCACGCTCCAGGCTCATCGAGCCGAATTCGAAGGGCAGCAGCGTCAGGTAGACCGCCGCGCCCAGCGACAGCCAGGCCCACAGCGCGCAGGTACGCAGCGAAAGCGGTTCCGAACCGGAGCGCGGCCGGCTCATCGAAGGGTCAGGGAAACGCCGATCCATGAATCGGTGCGGGCGCGCGTCACGCCCGAATGCACAGGGGGCGCAGCGACGCCCCGGCAATCAGGCGGCACGTCGGAAACCATGGGGCAACAACGCGGACGGACACACGGTTCAGCGTCTCCCGGGACGAAAGCGTCCCGCCACTGTAGCTCCGGCCGCGCCCATGAACAGCGCGGGCGTTATGCGGGCGTGGCGTTCGCCATCCGTGCGCCGCGCCGGGGGCCAGGGGAACGGTGCGCGCCGCGCCAGGTCCCGAAGCTTCCCCATCAGGAACCTGGGGGGCATCAACGCGAACGCTGATGGGCTCGGCGACGCCTTACAGGCGGAGATCCGTGGCAGTACGGGGGAATACCGATTTCACGTCGAAGATCACTGACTCGGCACGGGCCAGTTCGCGGATGACCTCGATCCCCATGTGCAGGAATTCGCGGTGCGGCACGGCCACGATGATCGCATCGAATTGCCCCGGCTCCGGCGTCGTGGTGACCGGCGTGATGCCGTACTCGTGCTCGGCCTCGGCCGGGTCCACCCACGGGTCGAAGACGGTCACCTCGGCGTTGTAGCCAGCCAGGGTGGCGTGGATGTCGATCACCCGGGTATTGCGCAGGTCCGGGCAGTTCTCCTTGAAGGTTAGCCCCATCACCAGGATCCGCGCCCCCACCGGGTTGATGCCCTTGCGCACCAGGGCGCGCACCGTGTTGTCCGCGATGTGCGCGCCCATGGCATCGTTCACGCGCCGCCCGGCCAGGATCATCTCCGGGTGATGGCCCACCGCCTGCGCCTTGTGCGTCAGGTAGTAGGGATCCACGCCAATGCAGTGTCCGCCCACCAGGCCCGGACGGAAGGGCAGGAAGTTCCACTTGGTCCCGGCCGCCTTCAGTACCGCCTCGGTATCCAGGCCCAGACGCTCGAACAGCAGGGCCAGCTCGTTGATCAGCGCGATGTTCACGTCGCGCTGGGTGTTTTCGATCACCTTGGCGGCCTCGGCCACGCGGATGCTCTCGGCCTTGTGCGTCCCGGCGGTGATGACTCGCGCATACAGCCCGTCCACGAAGTCGGCCACCTCCGGGGTGGAACCCGAGGTCACCTTCATGATGGACGTGACCCCGTGCTCCTTGTCGCCCGGATTGATGCGCTCGGGGCTGTAGCCGGTGAAGAAGTCCCGGTTGTGCACCAGGCCGGACTGCGCCTCGAGGATCGGCACGCAATCCTCCTCGGTCGCGCCCGGGTAAACGGTGGATTCGTAGATTACCGTGTCGCCCGGCTTGAGGACCTGCCCCACACTGCGACTGGCTCCCAGAAGCGGGCCGAGATCGGGACGCTTGTGCAGGTCGATCGGTGTCGGGACGGTTACCACGAACACGTTGCATTCGCGCATGGTCTCGAGATCGGCGGTGTACGTCAGCTGCGGGGTCGCGGCGAGCTTCTCCGGCGCTACCTCACGCGTGCGGTCCACTCCAGCCTGCAG
>JAWOFB010000343.1:0-2627 GCA_046482445.1 Ectothiorhodospiraceae bacterium
CGACATGCTGCGCCACGCGGGCGACGGAGCGCACGCCGCCGAAAATCACCACTCCAGCCACCCCGGCGAGGACGATGCCTGTCACTAAACGGGGCACATTAAAGGCATTCTCCATGGCGCCGGCGATGGCATTGGACTGCACCGCATTGAACACAAGCCCGAAGGACAGCATCAGGGCAACCGAAAAGATGACCGCCGCCCAGGGTGCTTTCAGGCCCCAGGCGATGTAGAAGGCGGGGCCACCGCGGTACTCGCCATCGTCGTTCGTCGTCTTGTACATCTGGCCCAGCGTGCTTTCCGCGTACGCGGTGGCCATACCAACGAGCGCGACGAGCCACATCCAGAAGATGGCCCCGGCGCCGCCGAGATACAGGGCGACGGCGACACCGGCGAGGTTACCGACGCCAACGCGCGAGGCAAGGCTGACGGTGAGCGCCTGAAACGGGGAGATGCCCGCGGCATCCGTGTGGCGGGAACCCACGATGACCCGGAACAGCTCGCCAAAATGGCGGAATTGAACGAACCCAAGCCGAACGGTGAAGAAAATGCCGACCGCAATGAGCCCGTAAACCAGGATGTAATTCCAGAAAACCGTGTTGAGAAAGCCGATGATCGTGTCCAAGGGAACGCTCCTCGCTGTCGGGGCGGTCTTATTAACCGTTTTCTGTTCAACGGCGCACGGCCAAGCCCTGGACCCCTGGACCCGGGCGTCACTGGCTGAAAGGCCCGGCCGCTTGCTGCCACCGCGGACTCCCAGCAAGCAGGGCCGGCGCGTTGATCGCACTGCCCTGTCTGCCATCGAGGTCACCGACGCCGTCGCGGGTCGCGCGCCCTTAAAGCCCAGACCTGGCGACGCCTTCCTGCACACTTATAGGTCACGCACGGATCCGACGCCAGCGGAAACACAGTCCGGTCACGGGTTCGGCGACAGTGAAGTCGCCGCAAGACAACGCCCCCTGCGTACTGACGCGGCCGAGGGCACCGCGCAGTCCAGGCGCCAGGCCGCTGGCTTTCCCGGATGACACGTCGATGCCCAACCAGCGCACCTGGGCCGGGCACGGCGTTCGTCGTGAACACAACAGGCGGAGCAACTCGGTGAATTCCGGCGCCGCTTCACTTCTCCCTACGAGTCGGCTTGACGGGCGAGCTACACGGTGTCGTTACGCCAGCGGATGCAGCAACAGCAGCAGCACGCCAAAACCGTAGAGCAAGAGAAGCACCAGACTCTCGACGCCGATACGACCCGGCCCCCAGGTTTCCCGGCGGATCAGGCCCATCATCAGCACGCCCACCATGACCAGTGTCAGGGAAACCCAGAAGACCACGGAATCCGTGACGACGTGATAAACGGAACCGTCCCGATACGCCACGTCCGAGGCCGCCGTGAACAGCGTATCGAAGGCATTACCGCCGATAATCCCGCTCACCGCGAGGGTCAACGCCCCGCGGCGAACCGCCGCAATGGAGGTGACCAGCTCGGGAAGGGACGTTGAGACCGCTGTGAATAGCACACCAACTGCGGCGGCACCGAGGACCGTTTCCTCGACGATATTGGAGGCAGCCCCCTCCATCGTCCATCCAGACAGCCCGAGCACCAGCATCAGCGCCACGAAACGGACAACCAGCGGTCCAAGATCGGGAACCGTGGCAAGGTCCTCCGGTCGATCGGCGCGGGTCTCCAGCGTCACAGTCGGCCGCCACATGGGCTTTGCGCGCATGCGGCGAATCAGGCCAAGCCCGTATAGATAGACAACCACCAAGACGGGCGTGACCGGGTGAATTCCCCAGACACTGACATTCGGTAGCGTCGGCGTGAGCAGGATCACCGCCAGGAGCACCATCAAAAGGGCGTTCTGCATCATGTTCTCGGCCGACGCGGCCGCGTGCTCGAGATTGGCTCGGCGATACAGCAAGTCGGCGATGGCGAGAAACGCCGTCTGCACCGCGATACCGCCCAGGGCGTTCGCCAGGGCTAGTTCCGCATTGCCGCTCCAGGCGGCGGAGACGGAAAGCACACTGCCGGACAGTGACGTGGATGCCCCCAGGAGGACAGCGCCCGCGATGGCCTCGCCGAGCCCCGTGCGATCAGCAAGCTGGTCGACAACGCGGGTGATCAACGTGCCGAATACCCCGATTGCAACCGCACAGGCGGCAAACACGATCACGCTCTGAAACAACGTCCATGTGCCATGATCCAGCCACTGCAAACGGCTTCTCCGGCTGCCGGCGTGGGAGTTGCTACCACGAAATCGTACGAATCCCTGGTAGACAACACTAGCGCGGAGGCGTCATGACAGGTTCCAGTGCTCGGCATGGACCGCTGCTCTACCCGCTCGGGCACAGTCACTCGTGGCGCGATGCCGTCTCTGCCCAGGGCAACCTCGCGTTCACCGATGCGTAAAACGCGAAGGCGAGGACGGCGAGCACAAGTTACGAACCTTTCCAGAAATCCGTGGTTTGCCTGCGTGCCCGATCGGCCGTGCCTAGCGCACGACCGTGACCGGACAGTGCGCGTGCTGAACGAGCGCGTGACTGAGACTGCCCATTGACATCCTCCTCGCCCTGAAGGACGAGGATTCCTACCGCGCCGGTGCCGGCATCGAGCCGGCGCCGGTCGCCTCGGTGGG
>JAWOFB010000390.1:0-9547 GCA_046482445.1 Ectothiorhodospiraceae bacterium
TATACAAGGGAAGATGCAGCCGGCGGATGTGCCTGTCGTCGTGGGAGGTTTGAAAGGCTAAACTGACGAGGCAATCGATTTCTGACCCTGTGTGCCCAGAGTCATTTATAAGGAGGATTATCCGGTCATGAGCACTCAAGATCGTGTTGCGACCACTGCGGGGACGCAGGTGGTCTCCACCAACAAGGTTATCCGCAACACCTATACCCTGCTGTCGCTCACCCTGCTGTTCAGTGCCCTCACAGCCGGTGTCGCGATGATGACCAACGCACCGCCCATGCCTTGGTTCCTGGTGCTGGGGGGTTATTTCGGGCTGCTGTTCCTGACCAACGCGCTACGCAACAGCGTCTGGGGTCTGGCCAGCGTGTTCGCCCTCACCGGTTTCATGGGCTATACGCTGGGACCACTGCTGACCCATTACCTGACGGCGTTCAGTAATGGTCCGCAGATCGTCATGACGGCCTTCGGCGGGACGGCGGCGATCTTCATCGGCCTGTCCGCGTATGCCCTGACCACGCGTAAGGATTTCTCCTTCATGGGCGGCTTCCTGTTCGCCGGCATCCTGGTGGGCTTCCTGGCCGGGCTGGGGGCGATGGTGTTCCAGCTGCCGGGCATGATGCTGGGTGTCAGCGCCCTGTTCGTTCTGCTGATGTCGGCCTTCATCCTGTACCAGACGAGTGCTCTGGTGCACGGCGGCGAGACCAACTACATCATGGCGACGGTTGGCCTCTACATCGCCATCTACAACCTGTTCACCAGCCTGCTGCACCTGCTGGGTGCCTTCGGCGGCGAATAAGCGTTCGCGGGGCGCCGGGCTGGAATCGCGGCCCGGCGCAACCGCTAGTCCGCGGCTTCCCCGGGGCCTTCCGCCCAAGCCATGGCGCCGCCGTGGCCTCGGAACCAGCCCAGCCGGTCACGTAGCTGGACCACATCCCCGATAATCAGCAGCGTCGGCGCGCGGATCCCGGCGGCTTCCACCTTGTCGGGTAATCCGGCGATGGTGTCGGCGACCACCACCTGAGCCCGAGTGGTTCCCTGCTGGACCAGCGCAGCCGGTGTCTGCGGATCCATGCCCTCGCCCAGCAGCCCCGCTTGGACATCCCGGAGGCTGTGCAGGCCCATGTAGAACACTAACGTCTGGGCCTCGCGCACGAGCCCTCGGAAATCCACATCCAGTGCGCCATCCTTTCGGTGACCGGTCACAAACGCGCATGACTGGGCATGGTCGCGGTGGGTTAAGGGGATGCCGGCGTAGGAGGCGCAGCCACTTGCGGCGGTAATACCGGGGATCACGCGGAACGGGATTCCCGCGGCCATGAGGTGTTCGATCTCTTCGCCGCCGCGCCCGAAGATAAACGGATCACCACCCTTGAGGCGTACGACCCGTCGACCGGCCCGCGCATGGTGGAGAAGCAATTCATTGATGGCCCCTTGCGGAACCGGATGGCTGCTGCGGCGCTTCCCCACGAAGATGCGCTCGCAGTGCGCCGGCACGTACTCCAGCAATGACGCCGCCACTAGGCGGTCGTGAATCACCACGTCCGCCTCGCACAAGGCCCGCAATCCTCTGACCGTAATCAGATCCGCTGCCCCGGGCCCGGCCCCGACCAGGCTGACATCGCCAACCCCTGGTGCATGGGATACGCCCAGATCCACTTGCCCCTCGCCTTCGGCCAGAATACCGTCGGCGCCCAGTGGGCCCAGGCCCTCACCGACCGTTCCAGCCGTTGCCGCCGGGGCGGCATTCCCAAGTTCGGGCTGCCGTGGTACCCATACGGGTACACGCCGCCTGCGGGCCTGTTCCACGGCGGTGCCGGCATCAGGGTGTTGCGGATCGAGCACCACAACCAGCGCACTGCTGTCCACCGCTTCCGACAAGGGGCCCTCGGCCCGGCCCATTCCCGACGCCTCATGCCCGGTACTGGCATCCCAGACCAGACAAGTGCCGGGCTCAGTACCCAACATCCGGAGCAACTGCTGATCATCCGGATCCGTTCCAATAACGAGCACCGGACGACCACCGCGTTGCAATTCCAGGGTGATGGTATCGCTCATGATCTGTCACCGTCCTTTTCCGGTAACCGCCCCGGGAGGCAGCCTTACTTATTTACAAGGAAGGAAGAATCGTTTACCTGTATGCGGATAAGTTATAAAGACAAGGTCGAGCAATGAAACTCAACCAGCTTCGCTATATTGCCGAAGTCGCGCGCCGGGACTTGAATGTCTCGGCCGCAGCGGAGGCGCTCTACACCTCACAACCCGGTGTCAGCAAACAGATCCGCATGCTCGAAGACGAGCTGGGCGTGCAGGTATTTGAACGCAGCGGCAAGCACCTCACGCAGGTTACGC
The DNA here is from genome assembly GCA_046482445.1 of Ectothiorhodospiraceae bacterium. GTDB lineage: Bacteria > Pseudomonadota > Gammaproteobacteria > Nitrococcales > Aquisalimonadaceae > Aquisalimonas. The sequence continues at coordinate 2,350 of JAWOFB010000390.1, forward strand.
CCGCGGGCCAGGAAATTCTGCAGGCAGCCCAGCGGGTGCTCGCCGACGTGGACAATATCCGGGCGATCGCCGATGAGCATCAGGACGAGGGCCGGGGCAGCCTGTCCATCGCCACCACGCACACCCAGGCGCGCCATGCCTTGCCGCCGGTTGTGACCGCCTTCCGGCAACGTTACCCCAACGTCAGCCTTCACATGCACCAGGGCACGCCCATGCAGATCGCCGAGCTCGCGGCCCACGGTGGTGTCGAGTTCGCCATTGCGACCGAGGCCATCGACCTGTTCGAAGACCTGGTGATGATGCCCTGCTACCGCTGGAATCGCAGTGTCATTGTTCCGGATGACCACCCACTACTCGACGAGGAGTCTCTCACGCTGGAGTCTCTGGCGCGGTACCCGCTGGTGACTTACGTCTTCGGTTTCACGGGCCGCTCGAAGCTCGACAAGGCGTACCGCGAGCACGGTCTTGAGCCCGAGGTCGTTTTCACGGCGACCGATTCCGAAGTCATCAAGACCTACGTCCGACTCGGTCTGGGCGTGGGCATCGTCGCGAGCATGGCCTACGAGCCCGAACGCGACGCGGGTCTGCGCGCGATCCCGGCCGGGCACCTGTTTGAGTCCAGCGTCACCAATATCGGATTCCGCCGCGGGACGTATCTGCGCGGCTACATGTACGAGTTCATTCGCCTGTTTGCCCCCCACCTCACGCCGGACGTGGTGGACCGGGCCACAGCCATCCGTAGCCAGGAGGAACGCGAGTTGCTCTTCCGAGAACTCGCACCGGTGCTCGCGGAGCACTAACCCGGGGCAACCGCGTACTGGAAGCGGCCACGCAGCGCACCGGTCTGGACACGGCGGGCTAAACGTGGACCAGCCAGCGCGCCGGATCCGAGCTGAGCCCGCGTCAGTCGATGATCCACTCGCGCCCGCCCAGGTAGGGGCGTAGCGCTTCCGGCGTGCGCACTCGCCCATCCGCCTGCTGGTAATTCTCGAGTACCGCGACCAGGCAGCGGCCAACCGCAAGCCCGGAGCCATTGAGCGTGTGCAGCGGCTCCGGCTTGCCGGTCTCCGGGTTGCGCCAGCGTGCCTGCATGCGCCGCGCCTGGAACGCCTCGAAGTTGCTGCACGAGGAGATCTCGCGATAGCGCGCCTGGCCCGGTAGCCAGACCTCCAGATCGTAGGTGCGCGCCGAGGCCGCACCCATGTCACCCGTACACAGAAGCATGACCCGATAGGGCAACTCCAGGGCCTGCAGAATGGCTTCCGCGTGGCCGGTCAGCTCCTCGAGGGCAGCCCCGGAATCCGCCGGCCGCGTCATCTGCACCAGCTCGACTTTCTCGAACTGGTGCTGACGGATCATGCCGCGGACATCCTTGCCGTAATTGCCCGCCTCGGCGCGAAAACACGGCGTATGGCAGACAAAACGCAACGGCAGTTCATCCGGCTCGACAATGCGCTTGCGCGCCAGGTTCGTCACCGGGACCTCGGCCGTGGGGATGAGGTAGTACTCGTTGCCCCCGCTGAGAGCGAACAAGTCGTCGCCGAACTTGGGCAGCTGACCTGTCCCGCGCAAAGCATCGCCGTGGACGATGTACGGGACATTGACTTCCTCGTAGCCCTGCTCCGCCTGGCGGTCAAGCATGAACTGGATCAAAGCGCGGTGCAGGCGGGCCACCGCACCCCGCATGACCACGAAACGCGCCCCGGTCATGGCGGCGGCCGCATCGAAGTCGAGCAATCCCTGAGGGGCACCCAAGTCTGCGTGATCCCGGGCGGCAAATTCGAAAACCGGCGGCTCGCCCCAGTGGCGGATCAGCTGATTGGCATCCTCGTCGTCACCGGTGGGGACATCGGGCTGCGGGGTGTTCGGCATGTCCATGGCAAGATCGTGCAGCTCGGCCTGGATCCGCTGGACTTCCTGCTCCGCGGCATCCAGTTCCGTCCCCAACTGGCCCATCTCGGCCACAAGGGGGTCGATGTCTTCGCCACGGGCCTTGGCTTGGCCAATCGCCTTGGAGCGCTGATTGCGCTCGTTACGCAGCTCCTGCTCGCGCGCCTGCCAGTAGCGGCGCTGTTCCTCCAGCTCGCGGTACCGGGCGACATCCAGGGTGTAGCCACGCCGCGCCAGGGCAGCGGCGACGGCCTCGGGGTCATTGCGCAATTCGCGGGGGTCGAGCATCCGCCGTCCTCGTGATCACGTCCGGGAGAGGCGCATTGTAACGGGCGCAGCCCGGAAAGTAAGCCGCCCGGAACCTCGAAGCAACGACACGGTCTCTCCGGCAACGGCCGCCCCCGGGGGCGGCTTCCTGCTAGCCGCGCCGCCGCCAGGACGAGTCGGCATCGCGCTGGCGCAGCCGTTCAAGCCGCGCGCGGATGCGCTCTTCGAGGCCGCGCGGCACCGGCTCGTAGAAGCGTTGCGGCGTCATTTCGTCCGGGAAATAATCCTCCCCGGCCGCATAGCCATCCGGTTCATCGTGGGCGTAGCGGTATTCCTCGCCGTAACCCAACTGCTTCATCAAGCTGGTGGCTGCGTTGCGCAGGTGCAGGGGGACCTCCAGGGAACCGCTTTCCCGGGCTGCGGCCATGGCCTGGTTGAACGCCGTGTAGACGGCGTTGCTCTTCGGCACCCCCGCTAGATAAACCAGTGCGTGCGCGATGGCGAGTTCGCCCTCGGGGCTGCCCAGTCGCTCCTGGGCATCCCAGGCGCTGAGGGCGACCAGGAGTCCCCTGGGATCGGCATTGCCGATGTCCTCCGAGGCCATGCGAACCGCCCTGCGTGCGATGTAGAGGGGATCGCAGCCACCGTCGAGCATGCGCGCGTACCAGTACAGTGCGGCATTGGGGTCAGAGCCGCGGACTGCCTTGTGCAGCGCTGAAATCTGGTCGAAGAAGGCGTCACCTCCCTTGTCGAAGCGGCGCACACTGGCGGCGGCCGCCTCGGCCAGGACGGTGGTATCAATCACGCCCTGGTCAGCCAGATCCGCAGCAATCTCCAGCAGGGTGAGCCCCCGCCGGGCATCGCCATCGGCAATGGACACCAGCTCCTCCAGGGCTTCGGAGTCCAGGCGCAGGCCGCGCTCTCCGAGACCGCGTTCGGCATCGTCCATGGCTGCCTGGAGCAGTTCCCGCAATGCCTCTGCCGGCAGCGCCCGCAGGACGTAGGTCCGCACCCGGGACAGCAGCGCGTTGTTGAGTTCGAACGACGGGTTCTCGGTGGTCGCCCCGATGAGGACGACCGTGCCGTCCTCCACGTAGGGCAAAAAGGCATCCTGCTGAGCCTTGTTGAACCGGTGGACCTCGTCGACGAACAACACGGTGGCCTGACCCCGCTCGCGTAGCGCGCGGGCCTCGTCCACGGCCGCGCGGATCTCCTTGACCCCGGCCATAACGGCCGACAAGGGGATGAAGCGCGCCGCGGTGGTATCGGCGATCAGGCGCGCTAGCGTGGTTTTGCCCGTACCAGGCGGCCCCCAGAACACCATGGAATGGGGATGACCCGCATCCACACTCCGCCGCAGCGCCTTACCGGGCGCCAAGATGTGCTCCTGGCCCCGGAATTCCGCCAGGCTCCGGGGTCGCATACGGTCCGCGAGGGGGCGCCCTGACTGCGCTTCGTCAGCCGTCAACGGCACCGGCCCCCTGCTCGATCACATCCGTATCGTCATCCGGCTCGAAGCGGAAGCGCTCGTCATCGAAGCTGACACCTGTCTCCAAGTCATCCAGCTCCAGGCGCGTGCGCTGGCCCAGACCGTCTTGGACAATCACTTCCTGGGGTACGCCGTCGCTCAAACGCAGCCGTGCGCTCTCGAGTTGCCAGTCCTCATTGCGTGGCGTCAGTTCCACCCAGTCACCGTCGACATTCACGCTGAATGCATCGGTGACACGGTCCATATCGCCACTGAGTAGGGTCGCGGGCCCGGATCCGAGTTCCTGCTCGATGGGTTGCACCGTCACCTGGTCCAGCCCGGGATCGTGGATCCAGAGCCGCTGACCATCGCCGACGATCCGCTGCTCGAAGGGCTCCGCATAGACCCAGTCAAAGCGATCCGGGCGCTGGATCGCGAAGGTGCCGCGACTTTCCTCGAGCACGCTCCCGTCCTCGTCCCGGACCGTTTGCTGAAACGCCCCGGACAAGGTCTCCACCTCCGTGAAATACCGCTCCAGAGCCGCCTGCGGCTCCGCCGCCGGGACCACCGCTGGTAGGACGAGGGCGAGCGCGATAAGACTCGCGGCGATGACACGTATCATGGCAACTCCTTGATCAAAACCCTCATGGTAGACCCCGGTGCGACGGCCGCGTTCGCGCGGTATTCAACCGTCCTTGGGGGGCGGCGGCGCCAGCACCTCGCGGCCGCCGTTGGACTGCAAGGGGCCAACGACGCCGCTGGTCTCCATCTGTTCGACGAGTCGAGCCGCGCGGTTGTACCCGATCTTGAGACGGCGCTGCACGCCGGAAATCGACGCCCTCTGGGTCTCCGTCACCACTTGGACTGCCTGATCGTATAAAGGGTCCTGTTCGGCGTCGTCACCACTGCCCTCCCCCGTGCCGCCGGGCATGGCGGAACTCCCGGCGGACTCGTCGAGAATACCGTCGACATACTCGGGTTCGCCCAGCGACCGCAGGTGTTCCACGACGCGGTGCACATCGTTGTCCGAGACAAACGCGCTGTGGACGCGGGTTGGCATGCTGCTCCCGGACGGCAGGTAGAGCATGTCACCGTGGCCCAGGAGGGCTTCGGCTCCCTGCTGATCGAGGATGGTCCGCGAGTCCACCTTGGAAGAGACCTGGAAGGCCATGCGCGTAGGGATATTGGCCTTGATGAGGCCGGTAATCACGTCCACGGACGGCCGCTGAGTCGCCAGGATCAGGTGTAACCCCGCCGCCCTCGCCTTTTGCGCCAGCCGCGCGATCAGTTCCTCAACCTTCTTGCCCACCATCATCATCATGTCGGCGAACTCGTCGACGACGACGACAATGGCCGGCAGCGGTTCCAGGACCGGGGCCTCGGCTGCCGGATCCTCAGGCGGGGCCTGCCAGAGGGGATCCTTGATGGGTTCGCCCCGCTGCGCCGCGTCCCGGACTTTGCGGTTGTACCCGGCAATATTGCGCACGCCGAGCGACGCCATCAGCCGGTAGCGGCGCTCCATCTCACCAACGCACCAGCGCAGGGCGTTGGCCGCCTCCTTCATGTCCGTGACCACGGGGGCGAGGAGATGCGGAATGCCGTCGTAGATGGACAGCTCCAGCATCTTGGGGTCGACCATGATCAACCGGACATCCTCGGGACGGTTGCGGTACAGCAGGCTGAGAATCATGGCGTTGACCCCAACGGACTTGCCGGACCCCGTGGTGCCGGCAACCAGCAGGTGCGGCATCTTGCCCAGGTCCACAACCACCGGCTCACCGCCGATATCCTTGCCCAAAGCCAGAGAAAGCGATGATTCCGCTTTCTCCCAGACGCGGGCCCGCATGATCTCACTGAAAGCGATCACCTGCCGGTTCTCGTTGGGAATCTCCAGGCCCACCACCGACTTGCCCGGGATCACCTCCACCACGCGCACACTGACCACCGACAGCGCGCGCGCCAGGTCCTTGGCGAGGTTGCTGATCTGGCTGACCTTGACCCCCGGCGCCGGCTGCGCCTCGAAGCGCGTGATCACCGGACCCGGATGCACCGCCACCACCTCGACTTCGACGCCGAAATCGCCCAGTTTCTTCTCCAGGAGCCGGGACATGGCCTCCAGCGATTCCTCGGAATAACCACCGCTCTGGTTGGGCGGTTCATCCAGCAGGGTCACCGGCGGGAGCCCGTCGGCGGTGGGCTCCGCCTGGAACAGCGGAATCTGTTTCTCCTGCTGGGCTTTCTTGCCCGGCTTGGGCGCGGGCGCCTGCTGTTCGATTTGCGGCGGCGTGCGCGTCTTCTTGCGCTCTTTGTCCCGGGCGACTGTGCGCCGCCGATCTCGCCGGGCGCGCCAGCCGGCCGCGGCATCACGCACCCGGGCGATGGCCCGCCCGCACAGGCGCGCACTCTCCAGACACAGGCGTCCGATCAAGTCCATGAGACTCAGCCAGGAGAGACCGGTGAAAAGCGTGACGCTGGCGAGAAAAAGGGCCAGAAGCAGTAGCGTGGCCCCGAGGAAACTCAACGCCCCTTCCAGTGCCCCGGCGATCACGTCGCCGAGCACGCCGCCGGCATGCAGGGGCACGGTCTGCGGGATGGCCTCCACGTGCAGGGTTGCCAGGGCGGCTCCCGAGGCCAGCGTGAGCACGAATCCAATGCACCGCAGCCCGAACACACCCCAGTGGAAGCCACCGTCACGCCGCTGCCAGCGCCACGCCAGAGTTCCCGAGAAGGCGACCATCACCGGGAACAGGAACGCCAGGTAGCCGAACAGGTACAGCGTCAGATTGGCGAAGTATGCGCCAACCCAGCCGCCGGCGTTGTGGACCTCCTGGCCGTAGCCGGTAAAGCTCCATCCCGGGTCCGCGGGATGATAGGTCAACAGGGCGACCAGCATGTACGCGGCCAGCGCCAGCAGCAGGAACAGCGACGCCTCACGCAGTCCCCGGCTAACGTGATGCCCCAGAGGTGATGGCAGGCTGTCCGAATCGCGTGTCGACCCCGAGTGCGCCAAGCGTAAACCTTTTGCGTTGTGCAGCGTCACCGCCTTTCTCGCGGTAACAAAAAGCATGAATTATCGGTCGCAGGCCACTAGACTAGCACGAATTTTGTGTGGCTGCGCGGTGGACTCCCGTGCCCCTCGGAGCGGGCATGGCGATGCAGGGAGATTGTACCGAATGTGCAGCTTCGCCGATGCCTGTCACCCCGACCCGACGCATCACTCGACACCCGCTTGCCCGAGCCCCTATCCTACTGTCTATGGAGGCGAGCATTGTCACCGATCTGGATACCCTCGCCCCGGACGTCTGGAACGGCCTCACTGGCACGGATAACCCCTTCCTGCGGCATGAATTCCTCGCCGGCCTTGAGCGCGAGGGATGTGTCTCACCCGATCTCGGATGGCAGCCACATCACCTGGTCCTGCGCGATGACCACGGCGTCGCGGGATGCATTCCGGGGTATCTCAAGGGCCACTCCTGGGGCGAATTCGTGTTCGACTGGGCCTGGGCCGACGCCTACGAACGCAACGGCCTGGCCTACTATCCCAAGCTGGTCCATGCCGTGCCTTATACGCCG
>JAWOFB010000285.1:0-8005 GCA_046482445.1 Ectothiorhodospiraceae bacterium
GGGCTGGCCGGCCCTGGCGCCGACGTCTCTTGCGGTGAACAGGCTGTCGGAAGCTGCGTGGCTATGCCTGGCGACGTCTCCTGGGTGTCGCTGCGCTTCCCGCTCGACGCGGTTTTGCCGGGCACTGAGCTGATCCCGCTCCAGCGAGGCATCGGCAGGGATAATCTGGAACTCCTCCGCGAGCTCCGCACCCAGGTCCGCCGCCGCCGGATCCGCCTCACGCGTATTACCGCCCGGTCCGCCCTGGGCCGCCACCAACACGGCATTGGCCTCGGTCAGATCCACCGCCACCGGGTTGCCGGCACCCGTATTGGCGGTGCGCCGGCTATCCGATGCGCTGGCCGCACCAGGCTGGTTCGATTCGGTCTTTGTCCGCGCCTGCAAGCCCACGAGCTGGTCGGCGAGGCGCACGGCTCGCTGGTTGGCCTGCTCGCGCCCGCGTTCGGACAATTCCAGCGCTTTGCGCAGCTTCATAAGCTCATCGCGCAACGCGGCTTGTTCATCCTCGTCCGAGCCGCCCTGTTCCGCGACACCCTGAAGACTGGCTAGTGTCTGTTCCAGGTGCTGGTTGCGTTCCTGGGCCTGATTCAGCGCCTGGCGGGTTTCCTCGAGTTCCGCCTCAAGGCGGTCCACTTCTTCCTCGGCGCTCTGCCAGGCCGCCCGCGCGGCCGCTTGACTCTGCTCCGCGCTATCGTCCGCGATGCGGCTCAGTCTCTGTTCCTGCTCCAGATAGTCCTTCTGGAGTCCGTCATAGCGCTCCTTCAGTGTCCTGTAGGCTTCCCGGGCCTTGTTCAGCTCCTTGCGGTGCTGCTCCAGGGCGTGTTCGGCCTGCCGGCGTCGTTTGAGCTCCTCGGCATGGAGTCGCAGCTGCTCCGTCTCCGAGCGTTGCCGCGAGGACTCCGCCTGGGCCTGCCGATAGGCCACCTCGTCCTGAAGGCGCTGGCGAACAGCGGCGAGCTCCTGGCGCAGGCGCTCGACCTCACCACCTTCGGCGTCTTCGTGCCGGGCCCCTTCCGCTGACATACCGCACTCCGCCATGCCGGCTGGCCCGCCCCACCGGGTTGCCATCGCCAGCAGTGATCACACCGATAATTGAATCGCTAGAGTACCAGAAAACACAACGGGTGCGAAATGTCAATACCCGGAAAGGGCACAGTCAAGGCCGGCCGGCACCTGGCTCAGGCGGATCACCCCGGTGGTCACCGTGCCGTCCGCACCCAGATCGAGCCACCTGTATCCCGGTGGTCTCGGGTCGATGGCAAAGTCATCGCGCCCCGGGGCGAACTGAACGCAGGCACTGGGACTGGCCAGCAGCCGTACGCCCTGGCGCCAGGCGTCGTACTCCTGATGAACATGCCCCCACAGCACCACACGCACGTTGCGGTGGCGATCAAGCACGGACAACAGTTCCGCGCTATTGTCGAGTCCGATCCGGTCGATCCACAGACTCCCCATGGCCACCGGGTGATGATGCATGGCCACAAGAACGTGCGCCTCCGGGTGAGCCGCGAGGGACGCGTCCAACCACTGGAGTTGCCACTGAGACAGGTGCCCCCCGGTTTCCCCGGGGACACTGGAATCCAGCATCAGGAACAGCCAGTTATCCATGGCGCAGACACCATGACAACGCAGCGGGCCGTCGCCAAACGCCTGCTCGAGCAGATGGCGATCATCGTGGTTGCCCGAGGTGACCAGGCCCGGGCGATCCAGCACCTCCAGCCGCCGGCGCGCGTCCTCGTACGCGGCCGCGCTGTCACCGTCATCGTTATGCACCACATCCCCCGTCAGCAGGAGCAGATCCGCCTCCGGCTCCTGATCACGGATGGTCGCGACAACGGCATCGCACGTCGCCCGCGTGTCCACGCCGGCAAGGCGCTCGTTCCCGGAACACAGGTGCATATCGGTGACCTGGAGCACCCGCAGCGTGCGTCCCGGGCTGGCGTTTGTGGATGGATTCATAATCAAGCTCGTTATCCTGAACCCGGCCCCGGGAGCAAGTCCGCCGCGCCGGCCGCAGGCGACCGCGGAATACGGAGCCCTGCTGGATTGATTGCAAGCGTGGTGCAACTGCCTCCATGATTTCTGTTGTCGGTATCACAGTTCGCCGGGTTGTACCGATTCGGGTCGCGTCAGGCGACCACACCATTCGGGGTCTTCGCATTCGAGGCATGGCATGACCGAGACGACGCTGGCACTGGACGAGCGCCTGCACGCGTACCTGCTTGACATGCTGCCACCGGAGTCTGCGGTGGAACGCCGCCTGCGCGAGCGCACCAGTGCCTACGACGCGCCACAGATGCGCATCGGCCTGGAACAGGCGCGTTTCATGCGGGTTCTGGCCCGCTTGCTCGGTGCCCGGCGGGCGCTGGAGGTGGGCACATTCACCGGCTATTCCGCCATGGCGGTGGCACAGGCCCTGCCCCCGGACGGCCTGCTGATGACGCTGGATCGCGACCCCGAGAGCACGCGCGATGCCCGGGGTTTCTGGCAGGAAGCCGGGGTGAGTGACCGCATCGAGCTGAGACTCGGCGAGGCGCACGCGTGCCTCCAGGCCCTGATCGCCGAAGGCTGGACCGCCGGCTTCGACATGGTCTTCCTGGATGCCGACAAGGAAAATTACGCGACCTATTACGAACAAGCGCTCACCCTGGTCCGACCTGGCGGTCTCATCGCTGCCGACAACGTCCTGTGGTCCGGCCGGGTGGCGGACCCGGCGGATACAGCCGCGAGCACCGAGGGCTTGCGCGCGTTCAACCGGCGCGTCCGCGACGATCCACGCGTGGATGTGAGCATCGTACCCATCGGCGACGGTCTGACCCTGGCCACTCGCCTGCCCGCGGGTGACGACTGACAGCGTGCCCGGTGGCTGCTGTCAGCCGCTGCCCAGCGTCTTGATCAACACCTGCGAACGCCGTTTGAGGTTATACAGGGCCTGACGCGCCAGCGGCAGGTCATCGAGCTGTGCCGGCTCGAAGCCACGTTCGCGGAACCAGTGGGCGGTGCGGGTCGTGAGCACGAACAGTCGCTGCAGGCCGTGGGCCCGTGCCGTGCGCTCGACGTCGCGCAGCAACGTATCGCCGCGCCGCCCACCGCGGTACTCCGGGTGGATAACGAAGCACTCCAGCTCCGCCATGCCGGCACTGTGATGGGGCGACAGGGCCGCCGTGGCGATGATCATGCCGTCGCGCTCGACGACCATGTAATCGTCGATCCGGGTCTCCAGCTCTTCGCGCGAGCGGCGCACCAGGACACCCTCGCGCTCCAGGGGCTCGATGAGTTCCAGAATGCCGCCGATATCGTCGACACCGGCCGGGCGCAGGGTCTCGAAGGGGTTCCCGGTGACGAGCGTGCCCACGCCATCCCGTGTGAACAGCTCCAGTAACAGGCCACCGTCACGCCCGCGATCCACCAGGTGAACGCGATCGACACCTTGCCGGCAGGCACGCACCGCCATGTCCAAAAGCCGCGGTCGTGCGGCCTCCGCCGCGTCGTCGCCACCTGCCCGCAGTGCCTGCAGCCAGCGTGCCGCCTGCTGCAGGCCGAGCTCCCGCACCAGGTCACCGTTGTCGTCCAGCAGGGTTTCGCCTTCGGTGATGTAGGCCAGTTTGTCCGCGCCCAGGGCCGCGGCCACAGCCAGAGCCACTTCTTCAGCGGCGACATTGAACACCTCGCCGGTGGGCGAATAGCCCAGGGGGGCCACCAGCACTACGGTCCCGGCGTCCAGGCGCTCGTGGATGCCGCCGGCATCCACGCGCCGGACTTCCCCGGTGTGCTGGTAGTCGACGCCATCGCGAACGCCCAGAGGCCGCGCCGTCACAAAGTTGCCGGAGACCACGCGCAGCCGGAAACCGGCCATGGGTGAATTCGCCAGCCCCATGGACAAAAGGGCCTCGATGTCCACGCGCTGGGCCCCTACGGCCTCCTTGAGACAGGCCAGGGCAGCCGCGTCGGTGATCCGCCAGCCCCCGTGGTATTGCGACTCGACCCCGCGGTCCGCCAGGCGCTCCGCGACCTGCGGCCGGGCGCCGGGCACCAGGACGACGCGCAGGCCCAGGCTGCTCAGCAGGGCGATATCCTGGAGCAGCGCTGCCGCACCCGCACCGCGGAGGGCTTCACCCCCCACGTTGACCACCAGCGTCCGCCCGCGATGGGCATTGATGTAGGGAGCGCTGCGCCGGAACCAGTGGACATACGCCGCGTCGTCGCGGCTCATGCCGAGGCCTCCGTTTTGGCGCTGCAAAAGCGCTGGATCAATCCGCGCAGCAGCGTCACGGTAGGCTCCAGCCGATCGCTGGCCAGGAACTCATCGGGCTGATGCGCCTGGGCGATATTCCCGGGGCCCAGGACAACCACATCCAGGCCCAGCTCACGCAGGTACGGCGCCTCGGTACCGAAGGCGACGGCCCGAGCATCCATGCCCGTGAGCGCCTCGGCCGCCCGGACCACGGGCGCGTCTCGAGGTGTCTCCATGGCCGGCAGCCCCGGGGAGAGGGGTTCCAGGGTCACGCTGAGTCCCGTCTCGCCCAGGACCCGAGGCAGCCGCTGGTTCAGAACCTCTCGCAAGTCGTCCAGCCGCATTCCCGGCAGTGGCCGGATATCGATATGCAGATCGCACTGGCCACAAATCCGGTTGGGATTGTCGCCGCCGTGGATATGCCCGAGGTTGACGGTGGGAACGGGCACGTGGAAGCGCCGATCCACATTGCGCGACTGCAACTGTTGGCGCCAGGCGAGGATATCGCTCATCACCCGGTGCATGCCCTCCAGGGCGCTGGCACCCAGGGCCGGATCACTGGAATGACCGGAACGACCCGTCACCCGGACGCCCTCCATAAGGACGCCCTTGTGGACATTGACCGGCTGTAGCCCAGTGGGCTCACCAATCACCGCATGGCGGCCGTGACCGAGCTGTTCCGCAAGAAGGCTTCGGGCGCCGGCCATGCCGCTTTCCTCGTCCGCCGTCGCCACAACCACAACGGGGGCGTCCAGATCCGCGACACGCAACCCGCGAACGGCTTCCACCACCAGCCCCAGAAAGCCCTTCATGTCGCAGATGCCCAGGCCGTACAGGCGCCCGTCGCGTTCACTCAGCGTGAACGGATCCGACTGCCAGCGGCCGGCATCACACGGGACCGTGTCCGTGTGCCCCGCCAGAACCAGGCCGCCGTCACCCTCACCCAGGGTCGCTACCAGATTCGCCTTGTCCGCACGACCGGGCAGGGGCTGGATGGACACGCGAAAGCCGAGATCACCCAGCCACTCGCCCAGGCGCTCCACGACCGCACGGTTACCCTGGTCCCAGTCCGGGCTAACGCTGCTCACCGAGGGAATCGCAACGAGCTCTCGCAGCATGTGTAACAACTCGGGCGGCTGCCGCGTCATGGCTCACTCCCCTCCTGCCTGGCGCCCGGCGGGCGCTGATAACCGGCCTCAAAAGCCGGACGGATCATTCCCATCAACCGATCCATGGCCCCGCGTCTCCGGTTCTCGCAGCCCGTCCACGGAACGCTCGTTTGCTGCCGGCCCGGCGCGAGCGTTGACCGGCTGCTGACAAGGCGGCCGGCGCGCCCGGCCACCGCCGTTTGTTTCGAGCGCAACCCCGGCATGGCGGATCGAGCCCCGCCGGCACCGCCGGATTCTGGCGAACCGGGGGTACCACCGCAAGCCAAGCCACCGTTGCTGGGAACCAGGATACCAGCCAGCGAGGGGCCGAGCGGCGCGCCTGCGCGGGCACTGACAACAGACCTGTCGCCACAGGGTGACAGGTCGTCAGGTCGGTTTTGAGCCAGTATCCTGTCGCGATTTGGTCGTAGCTGCCCATGGGCGCGTTCGCGGGCATCGGGACAACCAGGGACATCAAGTGCAGTACGCAATCCGTCGTCATCGACACACAGTACGGCCGTGCTCGCGGGTGCTGGCCGGACTCCTGCTCGCCCTGCTCGGCTCCACAGCCGGCGCCAGTGAATCCGTGTATCAGGGCACCGGCCCGTGGTCGCTGACCGCGCTCGCCGGCAAAGAGGATGATGCCCGGTTCGCGGACATTCTCACCGCCCAGGAGTCGGAAGTGGGCTCCTCCAAGATCGCCGGGCTCGTCCTCGGCTACCGCCTGGACCGGGATCGGTTCGATATCATCTGGGCAAACGACGCCCTGACCTGGGAACTTGAGGGCCAGCTCTACCGGCACAGCGGCTCCCAGGACCACTGGGAGGCCAACGCGGCCCTCGTGGTGCACTGGAACGAGTTCCCCTGGCACGACACGCTGCCGACGACGTTTTCGTTCGCACAGGGCCTGTCCCTGGCCTCCGAGCGGCCGCCGATCGAGGAAGACACGCGCCGTCTGCTCCATTACATGCACGCCGAATTCACGGTCCGCGGACCCAACTGGGAACACCTCAGTGTGGTCGCCCGCCTGCATCACCGCTCCGGCGCGTTCGGGCTCTACGGCACATCCGGTGGCTCCAACTTCCTCACCGCCGGCCTGCGCTACCGCTTCTGAAGCGCGCTTATAGCCCGCCGCCACTCCAGCCGGAGGACCGCCGGCGCCATCCAAGCCGCGGCAGGATTAGGCCGGCGAGAAACCCGACAATGACAACCGCAGCCCCGACAAGGAACCAGTGCTGCCGGTCCCGCTCCTTAAGCCGGTCGCGTTGCTGCTCCAGGTCCTGGATACGGCGCTCGCTGTCCACGAGCTCTTTCTTGAGGTCCTCGTTTTCCTCGTACAGATCCAGACCCTGCTCGGCGCGTTCCATGCGCTGAGCGATCTCCTGGCGCTGATCCTCGCTGTCGGCGAGCCGCTCCTCGAGTTCGGCGACGCGGGCTTCGGCCTCCTCGGCTCGGGCCTCGAGTTCGTCATTCTCCGAACGCAGCGATTCGAGTTCTTCAAGCGCCTCCTCGAGTTGCTCCTGGGCGCTGCGTTCATCGGATAACAGTCGCGTCAGAACCCAGCCAGTATCGCCGCTCGGCGGCCGCACACGGGTCCAGCCGCTGTCCTCTTCCAGGACTTCCACGGGCGTGCCCGCCGGCAGCATGCTCTGGATCCGGTACTGGTTGCCGGGGCCACTACGCATGTCCAGCTCCAGCTCATCCGAGATATAGCGCTGCTCCTGAGCCGAGACCCCCGGGGCTAGCAACAAGGCGATGAGCAGCAGGACCAGAACGGACCAGCACGAGCGCAGGATCACGGGGCAACCTCCGAGGCAATGATGAACAGCACATGGTAACCCTGATACCAGGGCGGAACCTATGACGCAGCGCGACGACGCCCGTCGGCGGGGCACTCTAAGTGCACCACCGACCGTAGACGCCGGTACGCGGCTTCGCCGCATCAGGAACCGACGGGCTCGATGCCCGGCCAGACCTCCTCCTTCGGCAGGACAGCGGGCCCCGCCGCGGGTAGAATTCCGGCCCCACTGATCGACTGCGGAGGCCCCATGAGCGCCAACCGGCCCACACTCGTTCTCAAGCGTGGTGAGGACCGCCGTCTGCGTGCGGGCCACCTCTGGGTTTTCAGCAACGAAGTGGATACCGCCCGTACGCCCTTGCGCGAGCTGCAACCCGGTGAGCCCGTGATCGTGTGCGATGACCGGGAGCGGCCGCTGGGTGCGGCCTATGCCAACCCCCACTCGCTGATCTGTGCCCGGCTCATCAGCCGCGATCCCCAGCGCAGCCTCAACGAGGCACTGCTGGTGCATCGCCTCAATCGAGCCCTGGAGTTGCGCCAGCGCCACTTCGCCGAGCCCTACTACCGGCTGATCCACGGCGACGGTGACGGGCTCTCGGGCCTGGTGGTGGATCGCTACGAGGATATCTGTGTCGTCCAGCCCAACACCGCCGGCATGGACCGCGCGCTACCGGCGATTGTGAATGCGCTGGAGCGCGTGCTCGGCCCGGCCCATATCCTGGTCCGCGGCGACAGCCCCCTGCGCGAACTCGAGGGCCTGCCACAGACGGTGCACTGGGTCACCGACCCGGGGCCGGAGACGCTCACCGTGCGCGAGAACGGTCT
>JAWOFB010000286.1:0-2807 GCA_046482445.1 Ectothiorhodospiraceae bacterium
CTGACCACCAGAACGCGGAAATGGCCGCCGCCATCGCGAGCCCCGGCATGGCCGCGGTGCAGGTGGCTCTCGTCGTTGACCACCACCGTCGTGACGGGCAGGGCCAACCGCAGGCGCTCCTCGATCAGGGCGACACGCTCGGCAGTCATGGCAGGACCTTCTTGAAGGGTTTGACCGTGACCGACGCGTACACGCCAGCGGCGACATAGGGGTCGGCGTCCGCCCACTCCCGGGCGGCGTCCAGGGATTCGAACTCGGCAATGACCAGGCTGCCGGTGAACCCCGCCGGCCCGGGATCATCGCCGTCGATGGCCGGATGCGGCCCGGCCAGGATCAGACGGCCTTGTTCCTTGAGCTGGTTCAGGCGCTCCAGATGCGCCTCGCGCGCCTGCTTGCGCAGCGGCAGGCTGTCACTGACGTCTTCGCTGATAATGGCGTAAAGCATGTTGTCTCCTTGGATCCCGTGGCGTGAGCGCCGGAAGCGTACTAACTCCGCCGGCTTTGGCGCCAGTGATGGCTTTGGCTGCCGGCAGGGATCGTTACAATGGACACCACCAACCCGCGCGGGTTCGCGGGCGAGCGGACAGGAGGCGTCCATGAGCCAGTATTTCGAGGTCCACCCGGAGACGCCGCAACCGCGGCTCATGCGCCAGGCAGCCGCCATGTTGCGCGACGGTGGCTTGGCCGTGTATCCCACCGACTCCACCTATGCGCTCGGGTGTGTCATGGGGGACAAGGCGGCGGTGGACCGGATTCGGCGCATCCGCCAGCTTCCGGAGCAGCACAACTTCACGCTCCTGTGTCGGGATCTCTCGGATATCGGGACCTATGCCAAGGTCAGCAATACCGCCTATCGCCAGCTCAAGGCTTTCACGCCGGGGCCATACACCTTCATCCTGCGGGCCACCAGTGAGGTGCCGCGGCGACTTCAGCATCCCAAGCGCAAGACCATCGGCATCCGCGTGCCAGCCCACCCGGTCGCCCGGGCCCTGCCCGAGCACCTGGGCGAGCCGTTGATGACCAGCAGCCTGTTGCTCCCGGGGCAGGAGCTGCCGTTTCCTGAGGCCCCGGAGATCCGCGAGCATCTGGGCGGTGTCGTGGATCTGATCATCGATGGCGGGCCCTGCGGCCTGGAGCCGTCCACGGTGGTGGATCTCACGGGCGATCTCCCGGAGGTGCTGCGGCGCGGGGCCGGCGATGCGGATGTCTTCGAGACGGCCTGATGGCCTGTGCCGGCGCTAGGCGAGCGCGTATCATGGCGCCCTCTACGAGACCAGACAGGAGTCTGCGGTGAGTCCCCATTCGACACGCCAGCATCGCGTCCTCTCCGGTATGCGGCCCACCGGGCGGTTGCACCTGGGCCACTATCACGGCGTCCTGCGCAACTGGCTGGAGCTCCAGCGCGAGCACGAGTGTTTTTTCTTTGTCGCCGACTGGCACGCGCTGACCACCCATTACGAAGAGCGCGAGATCCTGGCCGGGAACGTCTGGGAGATGCTGGTGGACTGGCTCGCCTGCGGCGTGGACCCGGCGCTGGCCCGTGTGTTCATCCAGTCGCGGGTGCCGGAGCACGCCGAGCTTCACCTGCTGCTGTCCATGGTGACGCCGCTGGGCTGGCTGGAGCGTGTGCCGACCTACAAGGATCAGCAGGAGCAGCTGCGTGACCGGGATCTGGCCACCTACGGGTTTCTCGGGTATCCCCTGCTGCAGGCCGCCGACATCCTGATCTACCACGCCACCGGCGTGCCGGTGGGCGAGGACCAGGTGGCGCACGTGGAGCTCACCCGCGAGATCGCCCGGCGTTTCAATCACCAGTTCGGCCAGGAGCCGGGCTTTGAGGACAAGGCGCTGGCCGCGGCGCAAAAGATGGGCAGGAAGAACAACCGGCTCTACGCCGATCTGCGCCGCCGGTACCAGGAGCAGGGCGACACCGAAGCCCTGGACGTGGCCCGGGCCCTGCTCGACGACCAGCAGAACATCACGGTGGCCGACCGCGACCGGCTGATCGGTTACCTGGACGGCACCGGGGTCAACGTGCTCTCGGAACCCCAGGCCATGCTGACGCCGGCGGCGCGCATGCCGGGTCTGGACGGGCGCAAGATGTCCAAGTCCTACGACAACACCATTTCCCTGCGCGACGATCCGGACACGGTGGACAAGAAGATCCGCACCATGCCCACGGATCCGGCCCGCGTCCGGCGCACGGATCCGGGTGAGCCGGAGAAGTGCCCGGTCTGGGACTTCCACAAGATCTACTCGGATGCGGACACCCAGGACTGGGTTCAGCATGGCTGCCGGAGCGCTGGCATTGGCTGCGTCGACTGCAAGAAGCCGGTGATCCGGTCCGTGCAGGAAGAGCTCGAGCCCATCCGCGAGCGCGCCCAGGCCTACGAGAATGACCCGGAGGCGGTGCGTGGGATCGTGGCCAGCGGCGTGGAGGCCGCGCGGGACACCGCCCGCGAGACGCTGGAGGACGTGCGGCGGTTCATGGGGCTGCGGTACTGGTGAGCCGGGAAGAGGGCGGCGCCGCGACCGACCCGGCGGCCGATGCGGCGACCGGCGCCGCGCGGGTGCGCGGCGAGCCGGTGCACGAACTCCCGCGGGATCTGTACATCCCGCCCGATGCCCTCGAGGTCTTCCTGGATGCCTTCGAGGGCCCCCTGGACCTGCTGCTCTACCTGATCCGGCGACAGAACCTGGACATCCTGGATATCCCCATCGCGGCCATCACCCGGCAGTACATGGAGTATGTCGAGTTGATGAAGGAGCTGCGGCTGGAGCTGGCGGCCGAGTATCTGGTGATGGCG
>JAWOFB010000405.1:0-4161 GCA_046482445.1 Ectothiorhodospiraceae bacterium
TGCCACGTGGCACACCGCTGCGGAACCCGCTCCCTGCCGAGCAGAAGTTCAAAGGGCCTTCAAAGGGGCTTCGGAGCCCCCTTCCCTGCCGCGTAGGCTGCTCGACGCCGGCTTCACTGACGGTGCGACCCTCGAGGCTTTGGACCAGGCCGGGATCGCCTACCTCGGTCGGCTGCGCGACAATGCCGCGCTGGACCGCCACTTCGAGCCGCACCGCCACCGCGGCCCGGGGCGCCCGGCCGAGCGACCGCGGGAGTGGACCGAGGAGACGGTCTACGGCGCCGAGAGCTGGCAGCGGGAGCGCCGTGTGGTCATGGTCATCCAGGAGCACCCGGCGGAGTTGTTCAGGCGGTGCTTCTACATCGTCACGAACCTGCCCGCATCGACCCATAGCGGCGAGCAGATCCTGGCGCTGTACCGCCGTCGCGGCAAGGCCGAAGGACACAGGGGTGAGCTCAAGGACACCATCGGGACCTCGCTGCCGTGCACCTCCCGGGGCCGCGCCAATGAGGCGCAGGTCTTCGCCAGAGCTCAAGCGCTGCTATCGCTACGGCTGCTCGCCTACGAGCTGCTGCACGTGCTGCGCGCCCAGATGGAGGCAGCCACCGGCCACGGTTGGAGCCTGCGGCGGCTGCGTGAGCGCGTGCTCAAGGCCGCCGCTCGCGTGCAGCGCCATGCACGCCGCGTCCACGTGATCCTGGAGCGCCGCGCAGCCCGGCTATGGCGGCAACTCCTGGGCCGCCGGCACCGATGGCGGCTCGCGGCATAACCACCTGACACGCACTTGCGCAGCCATCATCTCGGCACCAGCAGCCCTGGTGGCAGAGGCGCTCGTGCGGATCCAGGGGAAGAGCCCCACCCACCCTTGTTATGCTCGCTCACGTAGGGCTTTGGTCCACCGCTTCAACATCGATGAGGTCGCACCCAGTCCCACCGACCAGGGCAACCGGTGGGTCAATAACCGATCAACTGCGTTCTATCACCGCCTGGTGCATTAGCCGGGCGGACGCGCAACCACTATACGGGCACCTCGAGAGCGCGGTACGGTGCATTCCAGCCTTGCATTCTCCACCGGACTACCGACTCCTCGTGCTGATCCTCGCGTGGATTCGGCGCCCACGTAACCACGCGTTATAGTCAATCGCGGGATAAGCGCCCTTGAGCAGCCGGAGCGTCGCCATGGAGCACGCCAGATGGCCCGTATTATTCAGGTTCATTGACTACAACCAAGTCTGCACCAAAGCAATCATGGGGGCGAGGGTCGCGAGACTGCAAAACGTACTTATCACTACGATATTTGTAACCAGACGTGGCTCAGCATTGAATTTTTTTGCCAATATGATCGTATAGACTGCCGTCGGCATGGCTGCAACCATAACAAATGTCTGCTGCACGACTCCTGATAGACCAAAAATAATTGTAGTTCCGTAAGCCAGTAACCCTGCGCCGATCAAGCGGATAAAGACAGAAAGTACAATTGTAGGCCAACGGTGAAGACTCACGCCGTTGTCTAACTGAAAGCCGAGAATGATTAACATCATCGGAATCGCTGCGTCAGCGAGCATGCCAACAGATTCGGCGATAAACCCTGGCAGCGAAACATCACTTGCGCGAAAGAAAAGAGCGGTTATTATCGCCCAGGTAATCGGGAGCCGAAGGGTCTCCTTCAATGGAGCTAGACCTACGCTTGTGCTCCGCGCAGCCAAGAAGGCACCAAGCACCCAACCCAGGATCGATTGGATTGCAAATATCGTTACCGCGATGCTTAAGCCGGTCTCTCCAAACGCTAAAAGCGACATCGGTAAGGCCATGTTACCCGCATTCGGGAAAGTGGTCGCCAGGAGAAACGCACTCTGGGTTTTCCGATCATGGCCAAGCAAACGTCCAATTACCGAACTAATCAAAAGAATTACTGCAGTAAGCAGGCAGACTGCCGCTATAATTTGGGTGGGCGATGCCGATTCGATTTCAATAGTTCTTAAGAAATGGAAAACCAAAGCCGGAGATAAAATATACAGCATCACCTGATTAAAAGGGGAAGCGGACAGACGAAGGCGAAGCCGCAGAGTCATACCGACTGCAGTGACGAGGAAAACTGGTAATAAGACGTCAACGAAAGCGCTTATCATATTCCTTTTACCAAGACGGATGGAGCCGGACCGACCAGACGTGATCACTCATGATCGGGCAGACTTGGCCTCATCGATTTCCAGTGACCGATGATTTGGAGGACGCTATTGTCTCTTGTAGCCCGGTCGTTATCGAGGCGGTCGCTGAATCGCATTAATGGGGAGGCAACTTGAACTGAATCGTCCGGAGTCGCGGCACCCACAATACGGTTGCTTCCGACTATCCGCACCCACCGGGGGTATCCTCCTTGCAGGGCCTCATGCCAGCTCGGACGCACGAGCTTCCATCTCCCAGCGCGCGCCAAAGTGGAAGCGCGTACCCAAAGGACCCAAAAAGCATAGGGTCGGCCGCACACGGCTCGCTATCAGGAGCGTCCAGCCGTTTGGCCGCCGCGCTGGTTGTAAAACCGATGGTGGCATTGACTGGCCTTGTTGTTTCCAGCGCGGTCAACCTCTGGCAGCGGCAAGAACGCGCGAAACCAGGTAGCCGAAAAAGCAGCCCATGGTGGACCCGCGGCTCGAGGCGACAACATCCCGATCAAACGTCCGGGGACACGACCGTGCCGGTTTCTTCCGGTACTTCAAACTGACGTAGGTATTGGAACAGATCCTCCGCTATTTGAATCGTTCGTTCCCAGGGCAGCGGCCTGTTGCCGCACCACTGGCTCCTCCTACGGTGCCGTTTTGAGGATCATCCGTTGCAGAACACGACATTTCGAGCCGGAGAGTACGCGTAGCTTGTTGCCCGGTCACGAAATCCATGGCGACTTCACTGTGGCTAACCTGATAGTCACCCCTAAAGTGGTGTGCATTGATCGCCTGCCCCTCCGTTTGGACATCCCTCATCCCTGGCCCTTGGACCACAAACGATGAAAGTCCTGATGCGTCGAGGGGAAAGACTCGTCGGCGCCTTCGGGTCGACCATTAATGTTTGCCGCCATGAGCGGAATGGGGAGAGCCTTCTATGTGGCTCGCCGTTCTGGGGACGGGTCACAGTGATGGGCGCATCACGGCAGTCGGTGACGGTGGTAAGTCGCGGACCGCAAGTTACTCTAACGCCAACGCCGCTCTACCGCGGGTGATGCCCACAAGGCTCGTGGTTCCGTCGGTCACGCGGGTCTGTCTAAGTGGCCGAACGTCCCTGTCCGGCGATAGCAGGCTGCTTTTCAGTAGCCTGCTAATCTCGCCGCCGCCAGATCGAGGTATTGATCTTGTGCTCAAGCTCCGGGAAGTCATTGAGCTGGAAGCGTGGTTCCTGGCCGCTCGCCTTTTGCTCGAAGTAGTTCTTGGTCAGCTTCGCCACAGTGCCCGACAGGAGAACGATGGCAATCAGGTTGATGGTCGCCATCAGGCCCATGGAGGCGTCGGCCGTGTTGAATACCGTATCCACCGACTGCAACGCACCCCAGATCACCATGGCCAGTAAGCCGCAGCGCAGGACGATGACGCCCGTGCGACCGGCCAGACCCATGTACGTCAACGCGTTCTCGGCGTAGGAGTAATTGCCGATGATGGACGTGAACGCGAAGAACAGGATCGCCAGGGCGATGAAATACGGCCCGACAGCACCGATATGGTCTTCCAGGGCGTTTTGCGTGAGTTCGATCCCGGTGGCGCCGGCTCCCGGCTCAAAGACGCCCGAGAGGAGGATGACCAGGGCCGTGGCCGTGCAGATGACGATGGTATCAATGAAGACACCAAGCGCCTGGACGAACCCCTGGCTGGACGGGTGATGTGGCCTCGGGGTCGCGCAGGCGGCGATATTGGGCACCGAACCCATACCCGCTTCGTTGGAGAACATGCCGCGCTTGACACCGTTGAGCATGGCGGCGGCAAGCCCGCCGGCGACACCGCCCGCGGCCTCCTGGAACCCGAAGGCGCTCAGCACGATAGCCGCGAGCATGCCGGGGACTTCATCGATGTTCATGATCAACACGAGCACGGCGACGAGGACGTAGGCGAGCGCCATCCATGGCACGACATGCTGCGCCACGCGGGCGACGGAGCGCACGCCGCCGAAAATCACCACTCC
>JAWOFB010000406.1:0-5080 GCA_046482445.1 Ectothiorhodospiraceae bacterium
GTTCAGCCCGTGGCGTGGTTCGCGGCGCAGGTGCCTGCAGCGGTTGCTTCCGACTGCGCCGCCGTGAGCCGGCTGGCAGGGAAACGGCAGCGGAAGCGACTGCCTCGGCCGACCTCGCTGCTGATCTCCAGCGTGGCATCGTGGCGCTGCAGGGCATGGCGCACGATGGCCAGTCCCAGTCCCGTGCCACCGCGTGAGCGGGACCGGCCGGTGTCCACGCGATAGAAGCGTTCGGTCAGCCGGGGAATGTGCTCCGGCGGGATTCCGATTCCGGAATCCACTACGTCCAGGCACGCGTCCTCGCCGTCGCGCAACCAGTGGATCTCCACCCGGGCGTCGCTGTCGCTGTACTTCACCGCGTTCTGAACCAGATTGCTCACGGCACTGTGGAGCTCGGAGCGGTTGCCGCGGATGCCCACGGTCGTGGCGGTCGCGCAGTCAACGGTGACCTGGCCGTCGGCGACAAACCGGCTGTCCTGGCAGATTTCGGTGACCAGGGCGGCCACGTCCACGGCGGTGTCGGTGGCCGGGTCCGGTTGCGCGTCCAGGCGTGACAGCAGGAGCAGGTCTTCCAGGATCTGGCGCATGCGCGTGGCCTGGCGGCTCATCTCCTGGATCGGGCGGCGCCAGTGCGCCACCGAGTCGCTGTCGTCATCCGCCAGCGTATCCAGATAGCCGGTGATAACGGTCAGCGGCGTGCGCAGCTCGTGGGATGCATTGGCGACGAAGTCCCGCCGGACCCGCTCCAGCCGGTAGAGTCGGGTGACATCCCGGCCGATGAGCAGGCGCTGGTCGTCGCCGTAGGGGATAACCTGCAGCGACAGCCGGATGTCCCGGGACGCCGGGCTGTCGATCTCGATGGGCTCGTCGAAGACGCCGTTGTTGAAGTAGGCGACGAACTCCGGCGCGCGGATCATGTTCAGGATGTGCTGGCCCACGTCCGACGGCGTGCGCAGGCGCAGCAGGCGGGCGGCCGCCGAGTTGAACCAGATAATGCGGTTGTTGGCGTCCAGGACTACCGTGCTGTCCGGCATGGCGGCGGTGGATTGGCGGAACTCCCGCACGATGGTTCGCAAGCGGTTTTTGCGCCGCCGGTTGCGGCGCTGCATGCGATAGCACTGGTCGAAGATCGCGCCCCAGAGGCCGTTGCTGTCCGGTGGTGCGCTGTTGCGCGCGGCACTGATCCACTGATAAAGGCGGTGCTGCTGGCGCAGGTGCCAGGCGAGATACAGCGATACCGCCAGCAAGAGTGACAGGGTGACCGCACCGGCGCTTAACCCGGCGATCAGCCCGAGCAGTACCACCGCCGCGAGCCGCAGGAGTTCCTCCGACCAGGGCGACTGCATGCAGATCTCCTATTCGCGAACGGAGAAGCGGTATCCGGCGCCGCGCACGGTCTGGACGAACCGTTCCGCACCCGTGCCATCCAGCGCCTTGCGCAGGCGCCGGATATGCACGTCCACCGTGCGCTCCTCCACGTAGACATTGGGTCCCCAGACCCGGTCCAGTAACTGTTCGCGAGTGTAGACACGATCCGGGTGCGCGGCAAAGAATTTGAGCAGCCGGAATTCCGTGGTGCCCAGATGAACCGGCTCACCGGACACCAGGACCCGGTGGGCGGCCACCTCGATGCGCAGCGGGCCCGCTTCCATGATGGCGTCGGCGTCCTCGGCCGCACTACGCCGGAGTACGGCGTTGATGCGCGCAACCATTTCCCGCGGTCCGAAGGGCTTGGTGATGTAGTCGTCGGCACCGGCCTCCAGGCCTCGCACCTTGTCGTCTTCCTCGGTGCGAGCGGTGAGCATGATGATGGGCGTCTCGGGGATCAGGTTCTCGCGGCGCAGGGCGCGCGCCAGGTCGAGCCCGCTGATATCGGGCAGCATCCAGTCCAGCAGGATCAGGTCCGGCTGGTGGTCCGCGATGGCCACGCGCGCTTCGCGCGCATCCGCCGCCTCCACCACGCGATAACCGGCGCGTTCGAGACTGAACTCCACCATGTCGCGAATGGGTTGCTCGTCATCCACGATCAGCACGGTCCGTTCCGACATGCCTGCCTCGCTGGTTCGCTTCTGCAAACCCGTATTGCAGCAGTCTACTATGACAGTTCTGTGACAGTGCTGCGTATCGGCCGGTCAGCGGAAGGGGCCGCGGCTGTCCAGGCACAGGAGACCCGGACGTCGATCGGCGACCACGAATCGGCCGCGGCGGCCGTCATCCAGCATGATTTCGACACCCGCCCTGCGGCGAAGTCCCGCTGGGAGACAGCCGCACGGCACGAACGCGCGAAGACCCCGCCGCCCGGTGCCGGAAGCCGCGTGCAGGACGATCTGATCGCTGGTCAGAATGGCCGTGCCGCCGTGCAGGACCTGCCCTTCGCCGGTCTCCCAGTGCGCCATAACAACCTCCTCCGGTAGCCGAACGGGTACGCTACCGGCGATGGATGACTGTCGTGTGACGGTTCGGCTTTGGTTTCGGGGTTGTCGCTCCCACCTGTAACATGGAATTCATCTCAGTCGCTGATACTGGGCCGGACCGAACAGGAGGTACAGGCGGACCCATGAGCGTCACAAGCGTGCAGCCGCTTCGTTACCGGAGCATTTTCATCTCGGACTTTCATCTGGGCCTGCGCGGGGCACGTGCGGATTACCTGCTGGAGTTCCTCGAGGCCACGGAGTCCGATTATCTCTACCTGGTCGGCGACATCATCGACATCTGGGAGATGCGCAAGCGGGTCTACTGGCCGCGGGAGCACGCGCTGGTCCTGCGCCGGATCATGGAGAAGGTCTGGAACGGCACCGAGGTGATCGCGCTTCCGGGCAACCACGACGAGGCGCTGCGCGACTACAATGGGACTGTCATCGACGGCTTTCGCATGATCGACCAGACCATTCATACCACCGCGGACGGGCGCCGGCTTCTGGTTCTCCACGGCGATCAGTTCGACACGGTGGTGCAGTACTCGCGCGCCATCGCATTGCTGGGGAGTCGCTCGTATGCGTTCCTGCTGCGCGCCAATCACTGGGTGCACCTGGTTCGCCGCTGGTTCGGCTTCCCGTACTGGTCACTGGCTGCCCACGTGAAACACCGTGTGAAGAACGCGGTGGCCTACATCGGTCGTTTCGAGGAAATGGTGGCCTGGGAAGCCGGGCGGCAACAGGTTGATGCCGTTGTCTGTGGGCATATCCACCACGCACAGTTGCGGCAGCTGGGCTCCGTTCTCTACTGCAACGACGGCGACTGGGTCGAAAGCTGCACGGCCCTGGTCGAGACCCACGACGGCTCGCTGGAACTACTCGACTGGAGCGAACTGCGAGAACACGTCGGGCACGGTGGCGACGCCGAGCCCCGCGTGGCCTGACGCGTTGTCCGGCAGCAGCCCAAAAAAACGCCCCGTAACCGGGGCGTAACAGTTCCTTCTTTGAGGAGGAGAAGCACGGACCGGGATCCTGTCCGGCCCACCAGGGTATAGGCAGGGACCGTGCCAGCCCGCGAAGCTTGTCGCACGGCCCTGCGCGCATCCGCACGAGGCGCCTACGCCCTTTTCGAGTGCATCCCCGCTGCGTTTGCGCTCCACGTTGGTGCGCGCTCCTTCGAAGCGAGCTGCGCACGGCGCCATTGTGAGCCCTGTCACATCCTGCGTTGATCAAGTGCTAGGGCGCTTGCGTTGGGTAGCTGTGGCGTGTTTACTAGGACTCAACTAGCAGGGTGTGGCTGTGCCAACGTGGGTGATTCCTCGGGCGCAGCCGACGTCGATCGAATCGGCACTCACCGCAGCGCCGGTTGGTGCCCAGCCCTACAGGAGCCAAGCCATGGTGGATGTCAGCGGTATCGCTTCTGCAGCATCGGGGGCTTCACAGGCCCAGGCCCAGGCGGATGTGCAGACCAGCGTCATGCGCAAGGCGCTGGACGTGCAGCAGTCCGGCGGCGAGCAGATGATCGGTAATCTCGAAGCCGCGAACGCCCAGGGCGCGGAGGGCAGCGCCGGCTCGCCCCCTAACCCGTCGGAGCGGGTCGGCGGCACCATCGATACCAGCGTCTAGACGGCGCCGCATACAGTGACTCCGGCGTTTTAACCCGCGCTCGGTGCGTCGGACAGCCTAAGGCCGGAGTCCACCTGAACACGCTGTGGCAGCTTCGGCATCACCGCCAGCGATTGGGGCGCGAGGTGCAGTCTACCGCTGCGCTCGAGCGGCCTGGACCCAACCTTCCACCTTTTTCTCGGAGATCACCACGGACTGCTCTCGCAGGCGCTGGGTGATTTCCTTGATATTGGTGCCGGCCAAGTCGTCGAAGGTCTCAATCCCCATGTCCCGTAGACGGCCCGCCATGGCCGGGCCGATTCCCTTGATCGCGGTCAGGTCGTCCGCTGCCCGGTCCTTGCTCGGCGCACCGGTTTTGTCGGCTTCAGTACTGCCGCCGTCCGTTTGCACGGTGGCGCTGGCGGGGCTCCCGCCACCGGTGGGCTGGCTGGTTGGGCGGGACTGGGTGGACGTCGCCTGCTTGGACGGGGCCTGTTTTTCGGCGTTGTGGCCGGTTGCAGAATCCTGATTGGCCGACCCGGAACTGGGTAGCCACCAGAAGAGCATGTCGAGCCAACGTCGGAAGAGATCGGGTGCCATGGTGGAGTCCCCCTGCGGTTTGCCTGTCGGCGGCCTGTACCTGGAGTCGGTACAACCATTTGTGTCATTTTTCCACACCTGTCAGGCAAGGTCACGGGAAAACCCTCCGAGCCCGGAGGTAGCACAGCCAGGCAATGATCCGTAGCCTGAGCAACGACAAACGTGACCTGCCATGGAGGCGTGGTAGTGAGTAGCTGGGCGAGCGTTCCAGTCACGCGCGGCAGGTAACAGCGAACGATGAAGGCCGCGCGGTTCGAGCGGCCCAGCAGGGGAGGAGCATATGACGGTTCTGGTGATCGGAGCGAACGGACGCATCGGCCGGCAAGTCTGCGAGCTGGCCGTCGCCGAGGGCATGGAGGTGCGTGCCATGGCGCGTCATCGGGCCGAGGAGCCCGGGCTGCGCGAGCTCGGTGCGATCCCGGTGCAGGCCGACCTCGAGGGTGACTTCGAGGAGGCTGTCA